>JAQVLS010000109.1 GCA_028704035.1 Desulfotomaculaceae bacterium
CATTGATCACAACTTCAATCTGGTCGCAGAAGCCGGCCATAGCCTCGTCAATGCTATTGTCCACCACCTCATATACCAGGTGATGCAGACCCCTGAAGCTTGTACTCCCAATATACATGCTGGGTCTGCGCCTTACTGCCTCCAGACCTTCCAGGACCTGAATTTCTTCAGCGTCATAACGATTGTTATCGCTGATTTCACTCAATAGGAAACAACTCCTTATTGTTGTAATTCTGTTAATTTATTTAAACTAAAATGAAAAGATTTTTTCAGATCTTTTCTTCAGGGTGCTGCATGAAATCGGCGAAATGTATATATCCCTGGTTGTTATCACAAAAGATTTTTCCTCGTTTTTTTTATAAATATTTTTTATAAAACCCTCATCCCCGGCAATTTCTATAAACTCTTTTGTCGCGTCCGCCTGCGCGGTACGGACACCGAGGATAGCAATAATATCCTTCTTTAGGACCACGACATTTCTTCCAAGATGTAAAAACATGTTATTCCTCCTCAGTATTAACGATCCTGCCCGTGTGTACAATAAATCTTTTGACAGTAAAATCGTCCTTGAGCGTAACTTTATTTTCACCTGTAGTGGTGACAAATGTCTGGACCAGGCACCCTACTCTTTTTAACAAAGCTCGACGCCGTTTTTCATCGAGCTCAAAGAATACATCGTCGAGAAGCAGGATCGGGTATTCACCTATTTCCTTATGCCATTGCAGTATTTGAGAGATTTTCAGTGTTAAAACTATGGTTCGCTGCTGGCCCTGGGAACCGTAAATTCTCGCGTCTCTGTTATTAATATACAAAGAAAAATCATCTCTGTGCGGACCGATCAAAGTTTGCGAACGTTTAATCTCTTCTTCTTCTACTTCCTGCAACTCTTTTACAAACCGGCTGTATATGTCCTCTACCGAAGCCGGGATATTTATTTTCAGTGTTGAAAGATACCTGATATCCAGGTCTTCTTTGGCGCCGGTTAAATCATGGTGAATATCCCTAATCAGGGGACTTAATAATTTAAATATTTCTATCCGCAGGGAAAGTAACCTTGCCCCATACTGGCAGAACTGTTCATTCCATACTTGCAGTGAACTAATTTTTTCTTTATTGTCTTTTATTTCTCTCAGCAAGTTATTGCGCTGCATCAGTACCCTGTTGTATTGCCCGAGTAAATAGCTATACTGTGGATGAAAGGGACCAAACTCAAGATCCAGAAAGCGCCGTCTTTCAGACGGTGAGCCCTTAACCAGGACCAGGTCTTCCGGTTTAAATAAAACCACCCCCGGCCATCCCTGTGGATAACCTCTGGTTAAAACACCGTTTACTTCTATTCTCTTTTTGCCCGGCAGAAGCTCTACCCTTACCTCAACCTGCCTGGTATTGGTCTCAAACAGGGAATTTATGTAGGAAAATTCTTTCTGCCAGGATATTATCTCACTTTCTCTCGGCGTGCGAAATGATTTACCCGTACAAGAAAGATAAATTGCCTCGAGTAAATTAGTCTTTCCCATAGCGTTAGAGCCGCTGAATATATTAAAAAACAGATCCGGCACAACTACCTGACTGCTGTAATTCCTTAGGTTGGCTACTTCCAAACGCTTGAGGTACAATCAATCAGCTCTCCTCGCGTAGCCGAACCGGAAGGAGCAGGGAAAGATATTCTATTTCCCCTACAGGTTTAATTATTACCGGGCTCAAGGGGCCGGTAAATTCCAGGATAACCTCTTCTGTGCCGATTGCCTTCAATGCGTCGCTTAAATACCTGGCGTTAAAAGCAAACTGCAGGTCTTCTCCCTCCTGGAAAACAGGTATTTCCTCCCGCATGCGGCCGGCCTCCGTATTAACTGATACTACCAGTATATTATCACCAATGCTGATTTTTATTATCGGCGACCCTTCCCTGGTAAGCAGGGCGGCCCTTTCCGACGCCTCAGCTAGTTCCCGGGCTTTTAAACGATTTCTGGATATATAATCTTTTGGTATAACCTGCCGGTAATTAGGAAAATTACCACCTATGAGCCTTGATATTAAACATACATTTTCAGTGTTAAAAATCACCTGGTTTTCCGCCACGGTAATTTCTAACGGCTGATCGGATAAACCGACGACCTTGGTCAGCTCATTAAGAGTTTTTCCAGGAATTATTAAATTTATATCAAGATCACCAATATTATCCAGTAGAATTTTACGCCAGGCCAAACGGTGGGTATCAGTGGCCACGATATTTACCTCACCATTGCTAATTTCGAATAGCACCCCGCTGTAAAGCGGCCTATTTTCATCCCTTGCTGTAGAAAAAATTACCTGTGAAATGACCTCTTTTAAAATTTCACCGGGAATACTAAATTTTGTATCACCGGCAGGCAGAGGAAATTCGGGAAATTCTTCTGCCGGATAACCGTTGATAATCGCTTCAGATTGGCCGTATTGTACAGTAACGCTTCCGTTGAGGGGATCCGATTTGAAAAAAATTGTCACATCGGGAAATCGCCTGACTAATTCTGTTATAACCTTTGCCGGCAGGACTGCCTTTCCCTGCTCAATTACCTCGGCCGGGAATGAATAACTTATACCTAGTTCAAGATCAGTAGCTGATATAATCACACTGCCCTCTTCCGCCTCGAATTTTATGCCGCTCAATATAGGCAGAGGATTCTTTAAAGAAACTGCTCTTTGTACAACCTGCACGGCGTTGAGCAGCTCTTCTTTATTGCTGGTAAAATTCATTTTAAATTCTCCCATCATTATCATTATTATTGTTATATCAGGTAGTAGTAGTAGTAGTAGTAGCTGTGAATATGTGTATAAGGCTCAATAAACGTTTAACCATAAGAAAAATGGCCTGTTTATAAAAAACTTATTAATTGGCCGGTTAAAAAAACAATGTCAAAATATGTCTAAGATTACCCACAGAGAGACTAACAATCTATACAATTAATCTGTATAAAGAATTTTTAACTTTTTTTAATCAAACCGATGATATCTTTGATAGTTTCCTGAAAAATGCTGTTTTTATTTAACTCATCGTTTATTCTTTCATTAGCGTGCATAACAGTGGTGTGGTCACGACCACCAAAAGAATTACCAACCTGGGGCAGAGATGAGTCGGTTAGTTCTCTTGACAGGTACATAGCTATCTGGCGAGGAAAAGAAATTGCGCGATTTCTTTTTTTAGACTTGAAGTCTTCAACCTTAAGGTTGTAAAAATCTGCTACAACTTCTTGAATAAGTTGAATGGTAATTAGGCGGGGACGGTTTGGCAGAATATCCTTCAGCACATCTGCGGCCATTTCTGGATTTATTTCTTTTCCGTTTAAGGAGGAACAAGCTATGACACGGTTTAATGCTCCCTCCAGAATACGAATATTTGATGGAATTTTATTAGCAATAAAAACAATTGTATCGTCTGGAACTGTTAAACTCTCCAATTGTGATTTTTTACGTAAAATTGCAATTCTTGTTTCCAGGTCTGGAGGTTGAATATCAGTAATTAAACCCCATTCAAAACGGGAGCGGAGCCTGTCTTCAAGAGTGGGAATTTCCCTAGGAGGGCGATCGCTGGAAATGATAATTTGTTTATTCGCCTCGTACAGTGTATTGAATGTATGGAAAAATTCCTCCTGGGTCCGTTCTTTACCAGCTAGAAATTGTATATCGTCAACCAGTAAAATATCCATACCGCGGTATTTATTTCTAAATTCCACAGTTTTATCATCACGGATGGAATTGATTAATTCATTAGTAAATTTTTCTGAAGTAACGTAGAATACTTTCAGCCAGGAGCTGTGTTCTCTAATATGTTGGCCGATGGCGTGCATCAGGTGAGTTTTACCTAAACCAACACCGCCGTATATAAACAACGGGTTGTAAGATTTGGCCGGGGATTCCGATACGGCCAGGCAAGCAGCGTGGGTAAATCTGTTGCTGTTCCCGATAATAAAAGTATCAAAAGTGTACTTCGGATTCAATGGAGATGATTGAAAGTTTTCTGTTGGTTTTTGAAAAATATTGTTCTGCATCTCCATTATTTCACTGGACAGAAAAAACTGGATGTTGATATCCTGTTTGGTTATATCTTGTAGGACATTTTTTAAAATTGGCGCGTAACGTTCACTGAGCCACCCGCGTGAAAAGTCATTAGGCGCCTTGATAATAATGGTATTATCAAGGCAGCCAAGTGGTTTAAGGGGTCTCAGCCATGTGTCAAATGCATTTTTATTAATTTTTTTTTCTAAAATATTTAATGCTTTTTCCCAGAGAATCAGCACTTCACTTCTTAGCATGATAAGCCCCCTGATAAAATAAAAAATATAAGCCTGAAAAATTATCCCTGATTCAGGAAGCTATTCCAGGTTTGGTATGTATAAATTTATCCACATTATAAAATTAAGGTTGTTGATAATACTGTTTATACAAACATACGAGCTACTAAAATAATACCAAAATTAACTTTAGTTATCAACAGGCTTTTGAAATTAACCAAACCTTCAGGCCATTGCGGTTGTTTCTTGACGATGGAAATTGATTACTATATAATAATTGTGTGTGTCTGACAGAAGGAGCATTTTGGTATTTTTCGCAAAAAAGGAGGTGTGAATTTTGAAACGTACTTATCAGCCAAAAACTCGTAAACATAAAAAAATGCATGGTTTTCTGAAAAGAATGGCTACCCCAGCAGGTAAAAATGTAATTAAAAGAAGGAGAGTTAAAGGCAGGAAAAGATTAACCGCTTAAGGCCGCTTAATCAAAAGTGGCCTTAAGCAATATTGTTGATATTTAGGTATTATAGTATTGTTTTGCGGTTATAATTGTATAATAGGAAAAATATTCTTGTTTTTGGCGAAAGTGATTAAATAGTTTTCAGGGGATTAGATGAAAGTCTTTACTACACTAAAAAAAAATAAGGAATACAGACACGTATACAACCGGGGAAAGTCTTTTGTAGACCGTTACCTGGTAATATATTATTTGTCTAATGATTCAGATTTTTGTCGATTTGGTTTTACGGTAAGCAAAAAGATAGGCAATGCTGTTACCAGAAACAGGGTCAGGCGCTTGTTGAAAGAAGTGTGCCGGCTAAATAGTAATGTCTTTACAGGGGGATTTGACCTGGTACTGGTAGCCCGCCGAGGCATTGTGGATTTAGACTACAGACGGGTTGAAGAAAGTGTGTTAAAGTTAATTAAAAAAGTTTATAAAAGGTGATTTTTTGAAGGTTTTATTGCTTACTATGATCAGGATATACCAACTACTTTTATCACCGCTGAAAAAGCCCAGTTGCCGTTTTTATCCCACGTGTTCGCATTATGCGCTGCAGGCGGTGGAAAAGTACGGTGTTTTTAAGGGATCCCGGATGACCCTGGCCAGGCTGGCGAAATGCCATCCGTTTCATCCCGGGGGATACGATCCGGTATAAAACAGTATAAAAAAGCCGCTCGACTTTTAATAGTCCATTTAAGGAGGCGGAAATAATTTTTCAAAGTATTATCGATGGGATGGCCTGGCTTTTAAATAATCTCTATTATTTTACCAGTTCTGTAGGTCTTCCCAGTTATGCGTTGGCTATAATACTGCTTACTATCCTGATCAAAGTAGTTCTTTACCCGCTAACGCAGAAACAAATGAAGTCTATGATGGGCATGCAGAGGATCCAGCCAAAAATCAAGGAAATCCAAGATAAATGGAAAAAAAAGGATCCGAAAAAAATGCAGGAAGAGATTATGAAGCTGTACAAGGAGCACAATATCAATCCTGCTGCAGGCTGTTTGCCGCTTTTAATCCAAATGCCGATTCTAATAGCCCTGTATCGGTCCTTATTTACTTTTGACTATGTAAATCCAGCTCATGCGACTTTTTTTTGGCTGCCAAACTTGTCTGACAAGGATCCTTTCTTCATATTACCTGTTTTGGCGGGAGTAACAACTTATTTTCAATCAAAGATGACGATGACAGGCAATGATCCGACACAAAGAATGATGATGTACACCATGCCGGTGTTTATCGGGTGGATATCAACCACTA
>JAQVLS010000110.1 GCA_028704035.1 Desulfotomaculaceae bacterium
TGTTTGTGGGTGCATAGCGGCTGGGTGCCTGATAGAGACCACCTATCATAGCGCATTCCGCAAGGTTATGGGTACTGTGCTGGGTATGGATTTGAATGAACATTGGCGTCTGCGCCAGGATAACGCTTGCTTGAATATTATCGATTTTCCTGAATGGGATAAAGTCATACTAATGCTTTTTAATGATCACTCCCACCTTGAATTTCCTTAAAAAAATATACGTATTAATTACCTGCAGACGGAAACAATAAATAAAAACTGGATTTTTTTTGTTATGGGTGAAAGTGATTCCTTTATACAGAGCAGGGTACCCTGGAGCTCCGAGCCAATTCTGAAAGAAATGGCTGGTGAGGTGGGGGTTGATGTGGACAGCTTCATAGAAGGTATAAAAAATGATAAAATTGATGGGGAGATAGCGGAGGATTTAGGGGTATCTGAAAACCTTATATATCACCTGCGAGATCGTTTATAGCCAGGGCATCGATTCAGTGATGGGCCAGGACTAAAAGGTTGTTGCCTGACTATACCTGTATTGTTATTGTATTCTATAGCCTGCCAATTTAAAATTGTACATCCCTGTAAGAACTATGCTATAATATTATAATACACAAAATTGTTTACATTATCATTATTGCAAGGAGGGAAAGAGCAGATGTGGCCGGATAAGTTTAGCAGAGAAGGTCTTACTTTTGATGATGTTATGCTCATTCCTGCAGCAGCGGATGTCCTGCCGAGGGATGTTGACACCGTTACAAGTCTTACCAAAAAACTAAAGTTGAATATTCCGCTAATCAGTGCCGGCATGGACACTGTTACCGAATCGAGGATGGCTATCGCTATCGCCCGCGAGGGAGGGATCGGCGTTATCCATAAAAATATGCCAATTGAGCGCCAGGCACTAGAAGTGGACCGGGTTAAGCGTTCAGAACACGGCATAATATCAGATCCAATCTTTCTTTCACCTGACAGCCTGGTGAGTGAGGCTCTGGTGTTAATGGAAAGATACCGGATATCCGGTGTACCGATTACCGTGAACGGGAAACTTGTCGGTATCCTTACCAACCGGGATCTTCGTTTTGAACGTGACTTTACCAAAAAAGTTGAAGATGTGATGACAAAAGAAAACCTGGTTACCGCCCCGCAGGGCACGACTGTGGACCAGGCGAAAGAGATTCTGAAAAAATATAAGATAGAAAAATTGCCGATTGTAGACGATAAGTTTATGTTGCGCGGGCTGATCACGATAAAAGATATTGAAAAAACGCGCCAATATCCCAATTCGGCTAAGGATAAAAGTGGACGTCTGATAGTGGCGGCAGCGGTCGGTGTTACTTCTGACACAATGGTAAGGGTGGAGGCGCTGGTAAGGGCTAGTGTGGACGCCCTGGTGGTCGACACGGCGCACGGGCATTCCAAGGGCGTGATTGACCTGGTTACCAGGATAAAGGAACAATACCCTGAAATCGCGGTGATCGCCGGCAATGTGGCTACATCCGCAGGAACAAGGGATCTAATCAAGACGGGTGTAGACGCTGTCAAGGTAGGTATAGGCCCCGGGTCGATCTGTACAACTAGGGTTATAGCCGGCATTGGGGTGCCCCAGGTAACAGCTATATATGACTGCGCCAATGAAGCTAATAAGTATGGTATACCAATTATAGCCGACGGTGGCATTAAGTATTCAGGGGATGTAACCAAAGCTATTGCGGCGGGTGCGGATGTGGTAATGCTCGGCAGTCTGCTGGCGGGTACTGAGGAAAGCCCCGGAGATATTGAAATTTATCAGGGCCGTAGCTATAAGGTGTATCGCGGTATGGGTTCCTTGGCGGCTATGAAAGGCGGCAGCAGGGACCGTTATTTTCAGGAAGAGACAGAAAGCGACAACAAACTAGTGCCGGAGGGAGTAGAAGGCAGGGTTCCCTTCAAAGGTTCTCTATCTGAAACAGTATATCAGTTGATTGGCGGGTTAAGAGCGGGGATGGGTTACGCGGGTACCCGTAATATCTATGAGCTGAAAACCAAGTCCAGGTTTATGCGCTGCACCGCCGCCGGCCTGAAGGAAAGCCATCCCCACGATGTAACGATCACAAAAGAAGCTCCCAATTACAGTCTTAAATAAATAAGTCCGGATCACATCCGCTCCAGGCACAAGAATCATTAAAAGCCTGCTTCGCCCCCATGGCAAGCAGGCTTTTTAATGAAACTCAGCCCTTCCCTCAAACAGCATATCTTCAAACAGTAAAATATCTTTTTTGCCGACATTCTTTCCGAACCTTACCATCAAAACGTTTGCGGGATGCTCCGTAATGTCGGGGTCATCTGTCGCGCGTCTTTTGAGGTTGACCGCCCCAAAAAGTTTCTCCAGCATTTTCTGGTATTCAAAAATCTCCAGGCCGCTGCCCGTTAAGTCCCAGTGCCAGCAGAATTCAAGGGTGACAACAATAAATTCTTCCATTACAGAATTGCGAAAGGCTTCTTCCAGTAAAGCTTCCGCGATACCTTTTTTACGCCAGTCAGGACTAATTTCGATACCGCCTAGCTCTAATACTTTTGGATGTTTGCTCCACCTGAAATACTCATCCGGATAGTGAAAGGTGACATATCCGACAATTTCACGACCGGAACGGGCAATGTAAATCAAGCCCTTTGGCATTTTAGATATTGCCATCAAAGCTTTTTTTTGTTCCTCTGCCGGGCGGAAATTAGTTAAATGTTGGTTGATTTTAAGATTTTCAAGGGATTTGGATACTACCGGCCCTTCCAACAGGTATTCATTTGTTAACTTCTTGGGACTTTCGAGCTCGTAACATGCAAGCATGATCACTTCACCTCTAATCAAGAATGTTGGATGTATTTCCATTCAGCCATGAAAACAACCGCTCGCGGGCTAAATATTATTATTAACTTATATGCTTCCTTGCCGTTAAAGGGTACTATTTAACCGTTTGCAGTCGTATATTAACCACTTACCTTATTATATTTCAATATGGCATTTTTAATCAACTGTAATATTGCTTAATTTTCGTATTTTTTTTGAAAATTATGTTGAATAATTAATAAATAAAATTACAAATATTTCAATGGTAAATAAAGGGATTTTGAAATTTAAAGTGAATTTATTAATTAACACTTCAAGACTTTTATATTTGCAAGGTAGGTGAGAAATGCAAATGGGTGGGAAGCTTAATTCCCTAACCGATGTGCTGAAAAAAACGCTATTCTTCTTTGAAGCCCTTTCTGTGGCGGAGCTGGCGCCTCATGTACAAAGAAAAATGCTGAAAGATTATTCACTGTCACAGGTGGAGGTAAGGGTTAGTCTTTGCTTGAATCAAAATACGTGTTTTTACAAAGAAAAAGACAATTGGCGTTTGGATTTAGAAGGGAACAAAGAAAATGATCAATTTTACTCATTACTGCTCAAAAAGGGCCAGTCTTTAAATCTGAAAGAAATATTGAAAAACGCCAATTCAAAAAAGAAAAAAGCAAAAAAAACAATATCAGAGGAAGTAAGCCTGATATCAGACGGCAGGTTTATCCAGTTGGATAATGGTTATTGGGGGTTGACTGAATGGGAAGTTGAAACCAGCCATTACTCCCTGAAAAATCTATTAATAAAAGCCATGAAAATCCATCCTGGTGGCCTTTCACTGCAGCAGCTTCATAAGCTGGTTAGTTCATGGCATAATACAGACATCAAGACCTTGGAAGCGGTATTAAAAAAATTTTCATATTTTGAAATGGCAGGTGAAGGCGTCTGGTCCTACAACCCTGCCGCCAGGGTGCTATACGAGGACCTTTTAAAAAAATTTCTTGGCGTTGTGAACAGGCAAAAGAATCGCTGGCACCGTGACCGGGCCGGTTGGAAAAACAAGCTGGAAACGATGCAAAAACATGTACAGGAAGCTGTTTCAGGACAGAGGGAGACAGCTGCGGCTCTGGCTGAAAGAATGGAATTGGCTGGCCAGCATGAATATTTGTTAACCCAGATGGCTGAAAAGGATCTTCTTCTATCGTTGCGAAAAAGAGAAATTCTGCGCTATAGAGAGCACCTGGCAAAACTCGAGGCCAAGGCTAACAGTATCCTATACCAGTGCCGGTTATGGGTAAAACGGAAAAATGAAGCTCAAGATGAGACGGTGCGGCTGAAGGAACTGCTGGCTAAAAATCATGGAAACATGGAAGGGCTGTTCACAAAACTGCAGCATTATAAAGAAAGAGACAGGGAAAACAAAATAAAAATCGCTGAAATAAAAGAGCAGCACGGCATTAGAATAGCAGAACTGCAAACTGAAATAATAGATTTAAAACTAAAATTAGAAAGAGAAAAGTCTTCAGCGACAGCTGAGAACAGCAGGCTGCAGGAAGAAATCAAAGATCTGGGCAATGATTTAAAGAAAACCCTCAAGTCAGAAGAGGATTTTCAGCGTTCCTACCTGATGGCCCAGCAGGAACTGGCTGCAGCCAGGGAAGGATACAAAAGAGTAGAAAGACGGATGAGAAATCCCCTGGTATTTATTATCCTAAAAATTTGTTCGTTCTTTGAAAAACGCACCAAACAACCGCTTTAACAACAACTACCCCCGGTAACGCCCGCTCCCCTACGGGCGTTTTTTTATTCTTTTGAGTAACCGCTGACAGCGGGTTTTGGGGATCTTTTTCAGGTAAATTGAAAAACTGGTGTATTGTAATGCTGATAGGGCCCGGGCAGTCCGTCAACCCGTTGAAATTTTGGTTCGCAAGCTTTTTGCGCATTTGTAATTTGGGGCGGCGCGTTATATCCCTTCCCGCCGTGCGTCAGTTGAAGGAACTGGTAAATGCCGGGCGCTATTTCCTTATACCCATCGATAACATTATTACCTGCATGCGCCTTGACGGCTTCCTCCGCCATACTGTTCGATTGTTCTAGCAAGGCGTCGGGCTGATCCCGAACGGGTTCTTCCGGGGTGCTTTTTTCACTGCAGGCGTTTTTGTTTTCTAGCGCCTCTTGCGCCGGCCTTCGAGGAGAAGGGGTTTTTCCCGCTGCCTGACTGTAACGGTTTAGATATTTTATTTGAATCAATTGGATCACCTCGCAATATCCTATGCATTATTGCAAATAAAAGTTATACATAATTTTTATATTGAAATACTTTCACCGATTTTAATTCGCTGACATATTTTGTATCACCCGGTGATAATAACCGAGTAATAAAAGGAGGGCATTAGTTTATGGAAATGGAAAGTTTGCGACAATTGGAAACCATCTGTATCGAAGTGCCAAAGGTTTATGATTTTTGTTTTCAGGCGGAGCGCCGCGAAAATATCTGTACCCCTCTATGTGACTTTAGACCACCTTTAGGGGCGACAATTAAATGCACCATCAAAAACGCCGCCTGCAACGAGGTCAGCCGGTCTGAGCCTAACGCATCGGGCAGGTCAAATGTTACTTTTGCAGTGGTAGTTACCTATAAGCTTGAAGTATTAAATGCTGAGGGAGAAGTAGTAGAAACTTTCAGGAACCTGACATTCAGCTTTACCAAGACAGTTGTTCTCTGTGCTCCCGAGGGAACATTCACAAACTGCGAAATTGTCAATGCCGCCTGCGGGCCGTGCCTGATACTAGGTAATCAGATCTGCTGCACATTTGACCTTTGTATTGTCATTCAGTCCGTGGCCATAGTTAAAATACTGATCCCCAGCTTCGGCTTCTGCACGCCGGCATTGTGCGAACAGGTTTCTCCAGAAGGTCCGTTTGTGTGCCCGCCCACTTTATTCCCGCCGCAATGTCCGCCGGTAGCAAATGGCTAAAAATTAGGAGCGGTTCATCCGCTCCTAATTAAATTAATCATTTAAACAGGGAGTAATTATAGTGTATTTAATGAACCTTGTAGTAAAAGGATTGCAGAACAGTGAAAAGGCAAAAAGACTTAAGGAAGCCATCATGGGTATTGAGGGTGTCAGCAATGTGCAGATTTACCCGCCGGACGGTGTAAAAATTTCTTATAACCCAACCAAGGT
>JAQVLS010000111.1 GCA_028704035.1 Desulfotomaculaceae bacterium
ACCGGGCATCCTGAAAATTACCGGTCTGGAACAACTGGAGTGGTGTTTAAGTCTATATCATAGAAATAGGGAACAGGCGGCCTATGAAGTATTCTTTGTATTAAACAGCGGCGAAGTTATCTCCGGCTTCCTTGAAGAGACAAGTGCCCCCGCCTTTATACGGGAGCACTTTACCCTGTAAGGACATTCCACTATCCGGCACACAACGACACAACCCCGCAGAAAAGATCCAACCATCCCATCGGGGACATACCTCCTACCACAAAGGAATACCCCCAAGAGGAGGTGTGTCCCCATTCCTCTGTCCTGGTACCGCACAACGATACAATGCTGCAGAAAGAGGAGGTGTGTCCCCATTCCGCCGCTTACCGGCTAAGCCGCACACCTACAACTGCGAACTGTACGCGGCGGCAGGGGAAAGCATTGAGCGGACTCGACAGAATACGTGAGGCAAAGTAAAGAACCATTCTCTACTAGATCCTCCCCAAAACCGCCCTGAGCACTTCGTCGAAAGGCATGGACCCAATTTCGTCCAGGCAGTTATCCAGCTTTGTTTTCCTTTTCAATGAACCTTCCAACAATATGTTAATTATTTGATCCCGGCCTATTAAAATCGACTTGACCTCCAGTGAGCCGACAAGCAGTCCCAGAATTACGAGCGCCTTTTGCGGGGAAAAGTGCGGTATGGCATTTTGTTTTCCTTGAGCATTGCTGCTCCTGCTCCCGGTTTTGCTGTTTGCAGAGAGGATTTTATAGATGTCTACTGTTCCCATACCTAGCTGTGAAGCGATCCGTGCCAACAAGGTATCCAGTTCATGCGATGAAAACACAGGATTCCCCCTCTTTGCCAAATACTAGGGAAATATAACGGGTTCTCCCGGGGTTGTTGACGGTCCGGAAATTCCAGTGGCGAAAAGTATCGCCAGCACGACAGTTATGGTAAGCAAAATATCGTGTTTTATTTCATCTTTATTCGGCAATATACTCACATCCTTGCCATTATATAGTATATATATTAATTTAACTGCCGGTTGGTGCTTTACAGAACGCCGTGTAAACTAAGCTGGATATGTACGTCCTTTACTTTAAAGCGTATTGCGCCGACATCCTGATGCAATCGCATTATAAAGTATTTTGCTGCAAGCTGTATAATAAAAAAAACTTTTACAAACAGAACATGACAAATTTTAAGGCCACGGCGATGTATAATAAGACCAGTGATGTAAATATCTGACCCTCCTGTAATAATGGACTATTTCAGGAAATATAATGGCAGTAAGGGCTATT
Organism: Desulfotomaculaceae bacterium; assembly: GCA_028704035.1. Taxonomy (GTDB): domain Bacteria; phylum Bacillota; class Desulfotomaculia; order Desulfotomaculales; family Pelotomaculaceae; genus Syntrophopropionicum. The sequence goes on from JAQVLS010000111.1 coordinate 1,288, forward strand.
TATCTCTTGTGACAGTATTTCCTCGGGAGGAGCCTGTAATTATGGCGGGATACACTGTTTACCTGGACCAGGTTTTTGTAGGAAACCTGGTAATGAATTACGCCATATTGTGGGCTGCCGCAAAACTCGCACGCATACCGGTCATAAAATGGCGCATTGCTGCCGGGGCGGCGCTGGGGGCGTTTTATTCACTGGCTTTATTTATACCGGAGAGCACTTTTTTATTATCTGTTTGGTTTAAATCAGCGGCTTCAGTGATCATTGCGGCGGCAGCCTTTGCCCCGCTCAAACCCAAAAAATTTTTGATCTGCCTGGGCTGTTTTTATCTAACTTCTTTTACTCTGGGTGGCTTAACTCTTGGTTTAATATTTTTTACTGTCTCAGGGCGGGTGGTAAGTTATAACGGTATCGGCGCCGTTGTCGCTGAACGTTTCTGGCCGGGAATATTTTTAGGACTGGCTGCTCTGTGGGGAGCCGTCAAAGGCATAGCCTGTCTGATTAAAAAGGGATGTTTTGACAGCCTCTATAAGATGAATATGATCATAAAATCCGGCGGCAAAGAGGTTAACGTTGAGGCGCTTCTTGACACAGGCAACAGTCTGAAAGACCCCCTGACAAGGCGACCGGTAATTGTGGCAGAATACGCTGTTTTGAAATCCCTGCTGCCTAAGGAGGCTCAGTTATGTTTTGAAAAGGACGAGGAACCTGACGTGTGGGGGTTTTTGGGCTCCCTGAGCGGAAACCCCGGCGCGTCGCGCTACAGCCCGGTGCCGTTTCAATCCCTGGGCAAAGTTAACGGATTGATGGTTGGTTTTAGGCCGGATGAAGTTTTTATTGATAGGGACGGCCGGCTGATCAGGGCGGGGCAGGTTGTCATAGCCATATACCATAAAAGGCTGGACCCCGGCGGCAGCTACAATGCCCTGTTAAGTTCCGAGCTGCTGGCTCCGGTGTCATAACCCTGTTAACGAATATTTCCCTTGTTAGGCCAAAAAGATAACGAGATCTAGTATGTCGGGAGGGCTGGTTAATGAAATGGCAGCGATTGATGAAAATAAAATGGACCGTCCACCTGGCGTTGATGCGCATTCTTATATGGATTGGCTATCGTCCGGGGATTTATTATGTCGGAAGCAGTGAAGCCCTTCCGCCGCCTTTAACAATGGACGAGGAGTCCTTCCTGATCGGCAGGCTGGAATCCGGTGACAGCGCAGTCAAGAGTGTCCTGATTGAAAGAAACCTTCGTCTGGTGGTATATATTGCCCGGAAATTTGAAAACACGGGAGTCGGTATTGAAGACCTTGTTTCGATCGGCGCCATAGGTTTAATCAAAGCGGTTAATACTTTTGACCCGGCGAAAAAAATCAAGCTGGCTACCTACGCGTCACGCTGTATCGAAAACGAGATCCTGATGTATCTTAGAAGGAATAACAAAACACGGTTAGAGGTGTCTTTTGATGAGCCGCTTAATATTGACTGGGACGGGAACGAACTGCTTTTGTCAGACGTCCTGGGTACGGATAATGATATTATCTATAAAGTTATTGAAGAAGAGGTTGATAAAAAGCTCCTTTACCTTGCTCTCCAAAAGCTGCCCGGCAGGGAGCGCAAAATCATGGAGCTACGCTTCGGACTGGACAGCGGGATGGAAAAAACCCAGAAGGAAGTGGCTGATATGCTGGGAATTTCGCAGTCGTATATTTCAAGGCTGGAAAAAAGAATAATAAAGAGGCTAAAAAAAGAAATCCACCGTATGGAGTAAGCGGTGTTTTTTTTTACCTATTAACAGTTATGTATAATAAATTTTTGCGGGGTAATAATGTCATTGTAACAGTGGGTTAAATATTTTGGGGAGAGGTGATAGTCGATACATGCTGGTGAACAAGGTTGAGATCTGCGGTGTCAACACGTCAAAACTCCCGGTATTGACAGGAAGCCAGATGCGAGCTTTGTTTGAGTCCATGCAGAAAGGGGATACCACAGCCCGTTCCAAATTAATAAACGGCAACCTGAGGCTGGTACTCAGTGTTATCCAGCGGTTTACCAACAGAGGTGAATATGTGGACGACCTCTTTCAGGTGGGCTGCATCGGCCTGATGAAGTCCATAGATAATTTTGATTTATCACAAAACGTAAAATTCTCCACCTATGCGGTGCCAATGATCATAGGAGAAATCCGCCGCTATTTACGGGACAATAATCCAATTCGGGTCAGCCGCTCCCTGCGTGACGTTGCCTATAAAGCCCTGCAGGTCAGGGACACGCTGGTGAATAAATACTCACGCGAACCATCTGTCAATGAGATTGCCGTTAAATTGAAAATGCCCAGAGAAGAAGTAGTCTTCGCCCTGGACGCTATTCAGGAACCGATTTCACTATTTGAACCCATCTACCATGATGGGGGCGACCCTATATTTGTGATGGATCAGATCAGTGATGAAAAAAACCAGGATCTAAACTGGCTTGAAGGGATAGCGATCAAGGACGCTTTAAAAAAGCTCAGTGATCGTGAAAAAACAATTTTGACACTGCGTTTTTACGAGGGTAAGACGCAGATGGAGGTAGCCGAGGAGATCGGCATCTCACAAGCGCAGGTCTCGCGTTTGGAAAAGGCAGCGCTGGGTCACATGAAAAAACACATTTAAAAAAATCAACCTTTTATTGGCGGCTAAAAAGCCGCCAAAATTTTTTTGTTCAGAATCTAGCACCATCTACATATAAATAGATATAAGGGGTTGTTTTAAAGGAGTGTTAGGGATGGTAAAAATATCCGACCTGCGGTCGCGGGAAATCATCAATGTGGTTGACGGGCGGCGGCTCGGCTTGATCAAAGACATTGACATCGATCTGGAACAAGGGCGGATCACCTCTATCATCCTGCCGGGGGTCAGCGGAAAATTCCTCGGCTTTCTCGGCAGGGAAGAGGAGATTATTGTACCCTGGGAAAAGATTGTTAAGATCGGCGCGGACGTTATTTTAGTCGAAATCAGCAGCTTTACCGATCCCAGACATGAGTTTAAGATCAACTATTAGTTGTAAAACGTTTGCAGGGATAAAAGTTTAAAATTGTGAAAATAATACCATTGAAAAGCCTGGGAGAGCATCTTGCTCTCCCATTGTTATTTTGCAGCATTTTAAATTTTCAGCTGGTTCCAACATGTAGTATAATGTCAACTGTAATGCCCACTATATATATCATTGTTAATCTGACAAATATAATTTTGGGAGAGTGAAATGATCATGAGATGCCCCTTTTGCAGGTTTTCCGACAGCCGGGTGCTGGACTCCCGCCCCACCATAGAAGGAGATGCGATCCGGCGCCGCAGGGAATGCGGGGGGTGCGGCAAGCGGTTTACCACATATGAAAAAGCGGATGGGTTGCTGCTTGTAGTAGTAAAAAAAGACAGCCGCAGGGAAGCTTTTGACAGGCAAAAACTACTGCGCGGTTTAATTATGGCCTGTCGGAAAAGACCGGTTTCTACCGAACGGTTGGAGGCTATAGTCGACAGTATCGAGCGTGACCTGCGTAGTTTAATGGAACCTGAGGTAAAGAGCGAGTATATCGGTGAGTTAGTCATGAACCATTTGCGTGAGCTTGATGAAGTGGCCTATGTCCGTTTTGCCTCGGTTTACCGTGAATTTAGAGACGCTGAAAGTTTTATGCAGGAAATAAAAGACCTTCTCAAAAGCAGGTAGGCATCATAAAAGGGGGACCGGAATACCGTGTTTAAAACAATCCAGAAACGTGACGGCAGAGAGGCGCCGTTTGACGAAACCAAGATTACCGACGCTATATTCAAAGCCGCGCGGGCAGTAGGCGGAGAGGACCGCCAGACCGCTATGGAACTATCCATTGAGGTACTGAAGCTTCTCAAGAAGAAATACAACGGAGGTAAATTCGGAGTTGAGGAAGTCCAGGACATCGTCGAGAAAGTGCTCATAGAAGCGGGCCACGCCAGGACCGCGAAAGCGTACATACTTTACCGGGACAAGCGTACAAGAATGCGGGACGCCAAGGGCGAGTTAATGGACGCGGTGGAGGAAATCCTGGAGGAAACAAACCGGGAAAACGCCAATATCAGCAATTCTCCGTCGGCCAAGATGCTGCAGATCGCCAGCGCGGCCAGCAAGAAGTATTATCTGACGCGGCTGATCCCGGAAGAAATGTCCCAGGCCCACTTAAGGGGTGACATTCACATACATGATCTCGACTTCTACGGAAAAACGTTAACGTGCCTGCAGATCCCTTTAAATAAGCTGTTGTCCGAAGGGTTCAATACCGGGCACGGGTTTATCAGACCGCCGAAGCGGCCGATATCAGCCACCTCACTGGCGGCTATCATCCTACAGAGCTCCCAGAACGATATGCACGGCGGACAGTCTTTCGCCTTTTTTGACCGGGACATCGCCCCCTTTGTGACAGGCGTGTCGGACAATGAAATTTATCAGGCTATGGAGGCCCTGATCCACAACCTTAACAGCATGCACAGCAGGGCCGGCGCCCAGGTACCTTTTTCCAGTTTAAACGTGGGGACCGAGACTGCAGAGTCTGCCCGACAGGTGGTGAAAAACCTGCTGCTGGCCTATGAGGCCGGCCTGGGAAATGGAGAAAACCCCATTTTCCCCAATATCATATTCAGAGTTAGAGAAGGCGTTAACCTTAATCCCGGTGACCCCAAT
>JAQVLS010000112.1 GCA_028704035.1 Desulfotomaculaceae bacterium
TGACGCAGCCACTGGCGAGGACCGTCAGTGTTAAGGCAATTATAAAACAGGTTGATTTCATTTAAAGCTTACCGTACAAATGTCAATGTCTTCATAAATACCTTCTTTGAGATATGACGCTTTAGCGTTATAGAGAGGTTTTCCGTCCAGCGCTATCCTTGCCTTGACTATGGGCGGTTGAGCGGGGTTTTGTTCATTGCCCGGGCGCCCCGGGATCTGTTCGGTTACTATCTCTTTTACATATTTGAGACCAGGGCTTTCGATAATTGGTATCTCTTTTAAACTGTCTCCCACTTCTGCATTCAAAAAGCTAAACTCCAACTCATTTGCTCGTTCATCGTACCGGACTGTTGTATACGGCAGCCGCCCGCCGCCGGCAAGGATTTCTCCCGCTGCGGGCTTAAACTCAAAAACAACTGACTCGTCCTGAATTTTAATGTCGTTTAGAGTTTGCTTCCAGCCATCCTTCCCGAAAGCAATATCTTCTTTTTCATTCAAGGGTAGGAAAGGTTCCTCCCTTCGTAATTCTTCGGTGTTGGGATTGTAAGCTAACAGGTAGGGAAACTGGTAGTTGCCGGTGTCATCGCCTCCCCTGGCGGTAAACCAGAGTTCCCCGTCTTTGTATTCTTTAAATTCTGCAGTCTCAATAAAGCTGACGATGTGCTTCATCTTATTAAATGACGGGTGATTAAGATAATAATCGCGATCGCCGGACGTTCCCCTCTCTACCAATGTATAATTGTCGCCGACAACGATACTGTCATTCAAAAAGCTAAACTCGGGTTTCAGCATATCGCTCAACACTGAAAACTCAACCGGAAACTCCTGTATACCGGCGGCATAGGGCCAATGTTCGTACTGCTGGAAATAGATCACAACCGCGTCATTGGACAGGTAAAAATCATGGTCGTCTTTGATGGTCTGGAAGGGCGTATTTTCATACAGTAATCCTTCCTTTACCCGTTCATTGATTTCATTCCTGACGTTAGCGCTGACAAAAGAAACGTAGTCCGCGTCAGCTTTCATCAGGTCCTTGAGCTTGTACTCTGCACCCGTGTTCAGGTTGAAGGTACGGGAGCTTTGCACCGTCAGGCCATGCGCCCCTCCGGTGTACTGGTAATTAAGGAATACAACGCTCAGCAGTCCGTTTTGGTTATATTTGAGCCTGTAGTCGAAATAGGTCTCACACTTGTTTGGGCTGCCATACCCGGAGGCTCTATCCATTTCCATTTCAACTGCATTTTTCAGCCCTTCCTGCCTGGCTGCCAAGGCTGCTTCCTGGAAAATTGAATTTATGCTGTCCTGCACGGTTTTGTCGGCTAAACCGTCAATCTGCGGATACTGCAAGTTTATCTTGATTATCTCGTTCTCAGATGCCTCTTTTTGTGTTTTTATGGAAATTGCATTCTCGTGTATACTGTAAAGTTGAATTGTGTTATTTTGCTTATCCCAACGCATCTCAAGTCCAAAATTGATGGAGAAAAAGCCCAGGCCCTGGTACGTCCTGTCTGCGATTATTTTGTAATCCCCGTCCGCATAATAGACATGGTCACCTGCGGTTATTTTGAGATTGTTTGTTAAATCGATCATTATATTTCCCCCGGGCTTGCTGACGGAAATCGTCTTATCCGTTTCCGACCACTGTATTTCATAGCCCAGCGTTTCACCGATCGTCCGTAGCGGCAGATAAACATTACTCCTGTCAATATAGGCGGCAGCTTCAATTTTAGTGCCGTCCAGCACGATTGCAGACTGGCTGTCAACTGCCGCAAAGCCAACAGCGCACATAGACAGGACCAACGAAACAACGATCCCCGCTAAACAAATTTTTTTCATCATCCCATCGACTCTCCTTCCCGGTATTAAACGTTATAGCTGAAACTATTGTGGGCACGCCTTACGGTCCTCTAGGATTTACATGGCTGATCTTCTTTTTACAAATGCAGATTTTGTCAGTATATCCCGCACGACAGATTACTTGCGGCATACTGGCTGTAGGTGCGGCAATTAAGCTTGGGGTCCATGTGGTGCGCATAAAAATTTCTATCAGTTCATCCTGGGGTAGCGGAAATGGTACGCCAAAGGGGAAGGCCAGGTCAGCAGGCCATTGTCTTCCCTGGTACGGGGTCCAGCGTTGTGGATCAACAAGGGAACCCCGTCCGCCCGCCTCTTATCCGAAACCACTCCAACGTGATCATAGGGCGGACCAAATACAACTATGTCACCTCCCTGCCACTGCTTTAAATTCTCCGCATCCCACGGCCTTATTTCTACAGTTAACTGTTCAGCGTATTTTTTGAAAAACGACTCTTGGTTCGGCACCCGCCTGAAATCAATATTGGGCTCCGGCGCGCCATCAACCCGGGGATAATCCTCCGGATGTTCCTGGATATCCCGGTCCATCATCTCTTTTAATTCGTACCCGGCGTTTTGCAGCGCCCTCCAGATCACGTCAGTGCAGACACCCTCGTTTTCAGGCGGATACCCCCCGGCGTAATAGGCGTCCTTATATGTCGGCTTCGCTTCCAGATCCTTGCGCGCGCCCTGGACAATATCATCCAGATCGTAGATCCCGTCGCCGTCCTGGTCACTTGCCAGCACAACTTTTTCAACAACGAGGTGTTTTTCAACTAACCCGTGCAAATTCAAAGGGAGTCTGTTATAACTATTGCTTTGCCACTTATACAAAACAAATAATAATAACGCGGCGGTAATGAAAACCAGGGTTTTTGTTAAACGGTTAAATTTTTTATTATCCTTTATAATAGCCACCCTAATTACAAGGTATTTTCTTCCTTTTAATAAACATTTTATTTAAAGGAGCGTTAATTTTATCCTATTCGTTGTTTGGTCCGTGATTGCCGTATGTACATACTAATATTCCTTAACAAGCTCTGCATTTTCAAAATACAACTCATCTGTAAAAGCCGGTATTACAACCTCATTTTTCTCCAGCGTTTCAACTGAAATGCCGCATTCATTCAGATAATCATTTAGACCTTCTTTTAATTCCAACCTGCCCTTTAGAGCGGAGACTTCGCCGATGGCGATAATATGGTAAGGGGGTGAGAGGGGGGCGCCGTTAACGTTGATATGGCTGCCGGCCAGGCGTACCTCGCTGACGGCCGTGATCCGCTGTCCGTTTATGGCCACAGCTTTGGCGCCGGCGTTACATAATTCGTTTACTATTTTTAAAAGGTGTATGTCGGTGATGTTTTGCAGGGCATGAACTGTACTTAGTCCGGCCTGTCCGGGGTAACTTTGCACAACCAACTCCACGCCCGGTCCGGTAACCTGGGATAAGCCGCCAAATCGTTTTATTTTGGCAAGTTCTAATCTCAGTGCTTCCTCAGCCTCTTTCTGTCCGATCACTGTTTGATCGAGTTTGGCAGAAAGATCAGTAATTTCCAGCTGCATTTCATACAAGTCCTCTACCAAACTTTTTTTCTCCATGGCTAATACCTGTTCCCGTTCACCGGTAATAGCAGCATTACCGAAATTGGTAACCCGCAGCTGGAAACCCAGCATCACTCCTAGCATAAAGACAATTACGGCAAAAGAAAAGAAAAAAGACCTGTTCAAATCAAACCCTCTTTTATAACATTTTAATACTGCCTTTATAGGCCGGTATAGTAATATTCTTCGACTTTTTAATTGAAACCTGGATACCGCAATATTGTAAAAACTCAACCACCCCGCCTCTCATCTTCAAGGCCCCTTCCAGGGACTCAGGGCTGCCGATGGCAGTTATGACAAAGGGAGGGACAAGCGCTTTTTTATTTATACTGATGGATGGCCCGCTGCAGCTGATCCCGGTGGTGGCTGTGAGACGTTGATTGTTTACCGCAATAGCCTCGGCCCCGGCTGCTTTCAATTCGTTGACAACTCTTAATATATCTTCATCATGTACAAGGTAGTAGTTGGGGTTTTCGCCTGGTTTCTGTATAGCGCTGCTGTCTTGCAGGGTTACCTCCACACCGCTGCCTGTCAATCCGGTTATCCCCGCAAAAATCATGGCGTGCTCAATATCTTCTTTACCTGGAGGCGCAGGGGATCCTGCTGCAAGCATATTTTCCAACTGCCCGCGCATCCTGGTCAATTGCGCATGCAGGACATCGCGTTCCTTTTTCATCTGGTCGACCTGGACTGTTAATTCCCGAGTTCTCTGGATCGACTCGTTGTACTGTATGTTCCTGACGACCCGGAATTGTACATAAAGAATAATTCCAAAAATGATGCCCACCAGGGCAATCCACCAGTAAAATTTTTTCAGCTTACTGAGTTCAGCCATACGGCTCCTTTCTTGGCCAGGCATTTATCTTCCACCAAACCAATTAATATATATCCCTTATATATTGGACGGTGTGATAGACAGAGGGGTTCACAAGAAACGACCTAATGAAACAATTTATCTAAAATCCCCCTCCTCTCTCTGGAAAACAATGCCGGAATGAGGCTTGTTCCAGGGCTAATTAACAGGCGCCCTTTTTTTATTTTTTATGAAGTGGCGGACTGCATCAAGGGGGTGATAAAAGATCATTCTTGGCCCTGCGTATCTCATTATTTTTTTAACTCGCTCCCGCAAATCTGGTTTGTAACAATGAACCGGACATTTTCCACAGGTAGGCTTATCAGCCCCAAATCTGCACAAATCCAAACGTTTACAAGCATAGTTCAACAGGCCCCGGCAATCTTCACAAAGGGCTTTATCACAGCGATGCTGGTTTCTGCAATATAGATTAATCATCTTTCTAAGGGTGTCTTTTTCCCTTTCCATGGCGCTTTTCGATAAATTCATAGATCTGCCTCCCTGTAGAAGCAAGCTTATACCAATATAATGCCACATTCGCACGATAGTTTTGGGCTTCAGTTTGCATGGCAACCTTAACCTAAAGCAGGTCCCGCACCTGATAAACGCAGCGGCAAGCCGGATTGTGGGAACATACTGCCAGAGGTCCACGTTTTGTTGGTACAGCCTTTAAAAGATGACCGGCCGGACAGGTCAGCCCGGCCTCAGACAGGTAGCTATCTAGAATTTCCAGCGTGAGCCTGGCAGCTGGCAGAACACAGCGCGGATAAGCGGTACAGCCCAGGAAATGACCGTTTGTTCCTGCCCGGACAGTGAGCGGAGCGCCGCATCGTGAGCAGGGAAAGCGGTTTTCCACATAAGCCCGCAAACCAGCGAAGCGTTCCCCGCCAATTTCCCTGCGCAGGTCCATCTCCAACAGGTAGGTCAACGTGCGGCAGACCCTTTCTCCTGCCACCCGGACACTGCAATGGTCTACCTTGCCGTCTGCCGGCCAGGGACTACCGTACCAGAAGATGTCCCGCCCCACCGCCGTCAGCGGCGTCACCGCCGCAGTATAGCGCACAGCATACGGCTGCAGTTCAGACGGCAATAGCAAAGGCCGCCCGGCGCGCAGAAAAAGGCGGGCGCCGCCCGCTCGCGCCTGCCGCAGGGAACGAGCCGTCAGGCGCTCCAGCGGGCCGGATGCAGCCGGCCAATCCACTTGGACAGATGCAGCAGGGCGGACATCAGCCTCCCATGCTTCCAGGGCCGGCCAGCGGTTAGCATGCCATGTCATTTCCATCTCTTTGCCCACCATGTTACCAGGCAGACTGGCCAGGAGTTCTCTGCCCCCGATTACCCGACCGTTTTCCCGGATAAAACGAAAAAGCCCGCACACGGCAGAGTCGCCGGGCAGCCTGCTTTCCAAAAACTCCCGGCAGGCCAAGACAAAAAGCATACCCCGCGCCCTGGTAACAGCAACATTAAGCAGCCGCTGCCCCATGTTCCCCTTCCGGCGTGAAAGGAGACTGCCGGCAGCGCG
>JAQVLS010000113.1 GCA_028704035.1 Desulfotomaculaceae bacterium
CAGATGGCCCTGAGCGGGTATGATCCATCCGGTGGCGCGCTCTTTTTCTGGAACCCGTTTAAACCGGTGAGCTCCTGGATCTGGTCAAGAAATATTATAACGCAAATCGGCAACCATGTTTTTGCGCGGTAGCGGTAAAGGAGGTTTTCTCTTGAGAAGATGGATTATACCGGTTGTGATCGGGCTGCTGGCGCTTGCCGCTGTAGGCTCGTGGGGCTATAACCAGCGCCTGGCCAACCGCAACCTGGAAAACTTTTTAAACAATAAATATCAAAGGGCTTTTTTTGATATGACTGGCCAGGTCCAAAACATCGAAGTGCTTCTGTCCAAGAGCATGGTGGCAGCCGATCCGCGCCTGGACACTTCTTTGTTGATGGATATCAGACAACAGGCCGCCTTCGCCCAATCCAACCTTGGGCAGCTGCCGCTAAACGACGCACTGGCCGGCCGCACCGCCAAATTTTTTACCCAGGTAGGTGATTATGCGGCCAGCCTATCAAAACAGGTCGGCAGGGGAGGCGCCATCGACGCCGAACACTGGGAAATACTGAACAGCCTCTATCGGCAGTCTTCAGAATTGAACCAGGAACTACAGGGGATGCAGTATAAGGTGGCGCAAAATAACTTTTACTTCGGTGAGTTGGTCCGGCAGGTCAGAAAGAACCTGCAGAAGAACCCGGATAACCTGGCGCAGAACGATTTTCAGGCCCTTGATCAAAGGATGCAGCAGTACCCGGCTTTAATTTATGACGGCCCCTTTTCGGAGCACCTGGAGCGCACCGAGCCGAGGAATTTGCGTGATGCGGCGGAGATCGGCGCGGGGGAAGCGAATAATAAGGCGCTGTCTTTTATTGACAGGCAGCAGGGTGTAGATTACCAGGCCGCTGTAACGGGATCTACGGGAGGCCGCATCCCGGCCTACCGGGTTGAGGTATCTCCGGCCGGAGGCGGTGACAGTGACAGAATATTGATGGATATATCCAAGAAAGGAGGCAAACTAATCTGGCTGATCAATGGCCGGTCTGTGGAAAGCCGGTCGCTGGATATAAATGCGGCCCGGCAAAAAGCGCTGGACTATCTTAAGAACAATGGTTTCGGCGATATGAAATCAACTTATTTCCTGCATCATGAAAATTCAGCAACCTTTAATCTCGCGGCGTTGCAAAACGGCGTCGTATTATATCCAGATTTAATCAAGGTGACAGTAGCCCTGGATAACGGGGAAATCACAGGGGTGGAAACATCAGGTTACCTGATGTCTCACCAGCGGCGCGATCTGCCGGCGGCCGGGATTTCCCGTGAACAGGCCCTGGCGGGGTTAAATCCGCGCCTGCAGGTCCAGGGTGGTAATCTTGTGCTGATACCGCTGGGGGCGGAAGAAGAAAAACTCGCCTATGAATTCCAGGGCACACTGGGTGAGGATAACTACCTGGTATATGTTAACGCTCTTGACGGCAGGGAGGAAAATGTGCTCAAGCTGCTCGAGACCCCTAACGGCACGTTGACCATGTGATTTGCCCTGGCAGGATTTGGCCATTGACGCAAATAATGCCCCATGCTATAATGACTTCAATTTACTGGCAAGGCCATGATGGGGAAGAATGCCGCTTTGTAATCTAAAGCGAACCGGGGAAATGGTGCAAGCCCGGTAGAGGAGAGCGTCAGAGCCGCCCCTGAGCTGTGGGCTGAAATCTAATTTCTGTGTGGTTAGAGAGTAAGATGCCGCCGGCTGACCCCGTTACAGGTTTGAGAGGGCTTGAATGCAGGTTATTGCTTTCAGCCAATTAGGGTGGTACCGCGAGATCAACTCCCGTCCCTTTTTAGGGCGCGGAGTTTTTTTATTGTTCAGGGAAGTGTGCTTTTCGAAAATTGTGGATAAGTGGCCTGCAGGCTCGAACAATTATAAGGGGCGAACCTGAGCCGCGATGTAACCCTGCAGGTCGCCCGAAGGGCGAATTTGTTTTTGTGTTAAAAGGGGGGTTTATTGTGTCAAAAAACAGGTGTAAAAGGAAGGAAATCCTGGAGATCATTGAAAACGACGCGAGGCTGAATCTGAAACAGATAGCGGCCATGCTTGAAATGGAAGAAGACGAAGTAGCGCGCATTATTAAAGAGATGGAAGAAGAAAAAATCATCGCGGGGTATTTCACGGTGATCAACTGGGATAAAGTCGGCGAGGAAAAAGGTTCCGCCATTATTGAAGTAAAAATTACACCGCAGCGGGACCTGGGGTTTGACGCGGTGGCCATGCGTATTTGCCGCTTTCCGGAAGTGAAAACTGTCCGCCTGATGTCCGGCGCGTATGACCTGGTGGTTTATATAGAAGGGCAGACCATGCGTGAAGTAGCCGCCTTCGTTACCCAAAAACTGGCCCCGATGGAGCATGTGCTGAACACCGCCACGCACTTTGTCCTGAAGACCTATAAATTGCAGGGGACCCTCGTGGAAGAAGACGGTGAGGAAGACAGGAGGCTGATGATTACCCCATGACAAACACCCCAGACTGGAAAAGCAAGATAAACCCCTTGGTGCTGGGAATTCAGCCTTCCGGGATCAGACGTTTTTTTGACCTGGTGGCGGAAATGAAGGGTGTCATCTCGCTGGGCGTCGGCGAGCCGGACTTTGTCACACCCTGGCACATCAGGGAGGCCTGTATGTATTCACTGGAAAAAGGTTACACCATGTATACCTCCAACCAGGGATTACTGGAGCTGCGGGAGGCGATCGCCCGGAACCTGGCGGTGGCTTACGGGGTTTCCTATAACCCACGCCAGGAAATATTGATCACGGTAGGGGTAAGTGAAGGCCTTGATCTGGCTTTTCGGGCCATCCTGTGTCCGGGGGACGAGGTCTTGATCCCGGAACCATCCTATGTTTCTTATGCTCCTGTAACTGTTATGGCCGGAGCAAAACCGGTATTTCTTAAGACATCAGCGGAAAACGGCTTCCAGATCAACGCAGCGATGGTGGAAAAAGCGATTACGCCAAAAACCAAGGCGCTGATTCTCTGCAACCCGAACAACCCCACAGGCGCTACATTAGACCGGAAGCACCTGCTGGAAATAGCCGAGGTTGTGAGGGCGCACGATCTCATTTTTATTTCCGATGAAATATACGGGCGTCTGACCTATGTAGGCGAGCATACCTGTGTGTCTTCCCTGCCCGGTCTGCGCGACCGGACCATTCTTTTGAACGGCTTTTCAAAATCTTACGCGATGACCGGCTGGCGGGTTGGTTACGCCGCCGGCAACCAGGACTTTATTTTGGCCATGACCAAGATCCACCAGTATACCATGCTCTGCGCGCCGGTCACCGCCCAGGCCGCAGCGCTGGAAGCTTTGCGGAACGGGGAAAGCGGGATGAAAAAGATGGTGGACCAGTACAACCGCCGCCGTCACCTGGTGATTCAGGCATTGCAGGAGATAGGGTTGCCCTGCGGTGAACCGCGCGGAGCGTTTTACGCCTTCCCGGATATCAGGTCAACGGGGCTGTCCTCTGAAGATTTTGCCCAACAGCTACTGCAGGAAGAGAAGGTGGCGGTTGTTCCGGGCAACGCTTTCGGCGAACAGGGCGAGGGTTTCGTCCGCTGCTCCTATTCGGCATCTATCAATGACCTTACCGAAGCGTTTAAACGCATGAACAGCTTTGTCGGGCGTAAGGTGCGCAAGGGGAAGGTCCTGACATTCTCTCCAGGAAAAAACGAGATAAAAAAAGAGGATATTTGTCAAACCATGTAGTACTAAATTAAGTTGTGCGTTCCATTTAGGAATAATAAAACGTGGTACGGAAGGACGGGCAATGGTTTTATCGATTATTTTAACACTTATTCCAATTATCTTTATTGTAATCCTGATGACCTGGAGAAAAGCAGCGGCGGATGTTAGCGGGATGGCGGGATGGATACTGGCGGTGCTCATCGCCCTGTTTTTCTTTAACACCTCACTGGAAGTCGGGATGCGGGCCAGCCTCGCGGGGATAATCGCTTCCTTCCCAGTTTCCCTGATGGTATTAACCTCAATTCTGCAGATTACCTTTATGGAGGCAACCGGCGCCTTAAAAAGAATAGTTGTGTTTGTCAAAACCCTGGCTCCTGCGGACAAAGCGGTGCAGATTATGCTGATTAACGTGGGCGCGGGGACCCTGTTGGTTTCTATCGGCGCGACTCCTGTTTCCATATTGCCGCCAATCATGCTGGCTCTGGGTTATTCCACTTTTGTGGCAGTCGCTCTGCCGGCGCTGGGTTTTGACGCTCTGTGCACATTCGCCCTGCTGGGGGCGCCGCTGGTCGCCTTTTCAGATTTAACCGGTACCTCGTTAATTGAGTCAGCCCAGGTTTTTGCACGGTTTCTGCCGATTGTGTCGACATCGATTGGTTTCGGCATGCTTTGGATTGTGGGGCGGTTTAAGCTCATGAAGGAGGGTTTCGTCCCCTGTATTATAGCAGGCGTTACTAACGGCGGTATGGCAGTTGCCATGGGATATATTCCGTTTTTAAAAAACGGCGTTGTTTTAACCGGGGTGGTAGCAGGCTTTATGACCATACTGGTAATGTTGCTGTATTTGAAGCTGTTAGGAAGGCCGATAATCGACAGGAGTATTTTATCGGAAGAAGATCTGTCAGTCGAAAAAAATATGCGCCTGGTCACGGCCCTGTCACCCTGGCTGATCTTGATTGCTGTGCTGTTCTTTATAAATTATTTCCCGCCATTAAGGGAACTGCTCTTTACCAGCCTGGCCATGCCGATTTCAATAATTCCGGAGCAGAAAATATTGACCAGGATGATCTGGAACGCGTACACCTGGGTGTTGATCAGCACCATTGTAGCCGCAATTTGGCTGAGGCCCACCGCTGCGCAAGTCGGCAGCGTACTGGGTAAATGGCTGAAACGCGCTCCCAGGCCGACATTCTCAGCCGCTATTTTTTTTGCGATTGCCTTTGTCATGAACAACTCCGGCATGCAGGCGGGTGTTTGGCAGCCTGCGGGTGACGAAACCAATATGATCTGGGTCCTTTCGCGTGCTTCAGCTCTGGCCTTTGGCGGCGCCTACCCGTTTATCAGCAGCTACCTGGGGCTTTTCGGTGGTTTTGTCAGCGGCAGCGAGGCTTCAACCATCGCCATGTTTGCCAAGTACCATATCATTACCTCGAAAATCTTGCATGTCAACGCGCTGGTGGTAACAGCGGCGACTGCCATCGGCGGCGGGCTGGCCAGCGTGATCTCCCCGGCCAAATTGCAAAATGCCGCCGCTACTATTGACGCCCTCGGCATCGAGAGCGAAATAATTAAGACGGCGATTGTCTTGTCCATGATAATTACCTTTTTTGCCGGACTTAGTGCGATGTTCTTTGCGTGGATTATGTAAATTTTTTGTGTAACAAAAAAACGAATCAATATGGACCCTTGTCCATTCCAGCTGTTTTTGTTAAACTGTTTAAGACAATAACTTTTTATTTGTACCGGTTCGGGAAGCCTGTGGGCTTTCCGCACCGGGTTTTTATTGATAAATAAATCTTGTAAATCTTGTGACAATATTATTTATTTTTTTCGGAGGTGATAGATTTGAAAGAGCTGCTTTCCGGCAACGAAGCGATTGCCAGAGGCGCTTATGAATTTGGTGTGACTGTGGCCGCCGCATATCCAGGTACGCCCAGTAC
>JAQVLS010000114.1 GCA_028704035.1 Desulfotomaculaceae bacterium
TGAACCCTCTTGGTGTCCCTTCCCGGATGAATTTAGGACAGGTCCTGGAAGCCCACCTGGGGTGGGCGGCCAAGTCTCTTGGATACTGCGTTTCTACCCCGGTTTTTAACGGCGCCGTGGAAAGTGATATCCTGGATAAACTAAAGGAGGCAGGAATCCCCGATGGCGGCAAGGTAACCCTGTACGACGGGCGTACCGGCCAACCATTCGACAACCCAATTACAGTAGGGTACGTATACATGCTCAAACTGGCCCACCTGGTGGATGACAAGATCCACGCCCGCTCTACAGGGCCTTACTCGCTGGTGACCCAGCAGCCCCTTGGCGGCAAGGCGCAGTTTGGCGGCCAGCGTTTCGGGGAAATGGAGGTCTGGGCACTGGAGGCCTACGGCGCCGCGTATACTTTGCAGGAAATACTGACAGTCAAATCAGACGACGTAGTCGGCCGGGTTAAAACATATGAGGCCATCGTCAAAGGAGAGAACGTGCCCGAGCCGGGTGTCCCCGAGTCGTTTAAGGTCTTGATTAAAGAATTGCAAAGTCTCGCCTTGGATGTTAAGGCTTTATCCGAAGATGAACGGGAAATAGAAATTAAAGAAGCTGAGGAGGATATAGCCGAGACAGCCAAAGAACTCGGTATTGATATCCAGGAAGATGAAGTATCTGTGCCGGAGGAGGAAGAGGATAGCGAAGGCGATGGTGAGGACGGGGAAGCAGATCCTCTTGCAGGGGACTTCCTGGAGGATAAATTTGTCGTAGACGACGAGTAAGATCATAAATAAATCAGAAATAAACTCTGAAGGATACCTGTAGCCTGACGTCTGATTACCGACGACTGAAAAGGGGGCGTTCTTTTGCTGGATTTAAACAATTTTGACCGCATCAGGATCGGTTTGGCGTCGCCAGATCAGATTCGCACCTGGTCAAGCGGAGAGGTCAAAAAACCTGAAACTATCAATTACCGCACCTTGAAACCCGAAAGAGACGGACTTTTTTGTGAACGCATTTTCGGGCCGACCCGCGACTGGGAGTGTCACTGTGGTAAATATAAGCGTGTACGATATAGGGGGGTCATTTGTGACAGATGCGGTGTCGAAGTAACCCGTTCTAAAGTGCGCCGGGAAAGAATGGGGCATATTGAGCTGGCCGCGCCAGTCTCTCATATCTGGTATTTTAAAGGTATTCCCAGCCGTATGGGGCTCCTGATGGACATGTCTCCGCGCGCGCTGGAAAAAGTGTTATACTTTGTTTCTTATATAGTAACTGATCCCGGCGATACCGGCTTAATTAAGAAACAGCTCCTAAGCGAGGCCGAGTATCGTGAGAACCGGGAAAAATACGAATGGTCCTTCAAGGCCGGCATGGGCGCGGAGGCGATCAAAAAGCTGCTCGAAGGGATCGATCTAGAAGAGCTCACCAGGGAGCTTCGCCAGGAACTGAAGAGTGTTTCCGGCCAGCGCAAGATCAGAGCTATTCGTCGCCTGGAAGTGGCGGAAGCCTTTCGCAAGTCCGGCAACATGCCTGAGTGCATGATCCTGGAAGTGATCCCGGTAATACCTCCAGAACTGCGGCCAATGGTGCAGCTTGACGGCGGCCGTTTCGCCACATCGGATTTGAACGACCTCTACCGCCGGGTGATTAACCGCAACAACCGCTTGAAAAGGCTTTTGGACCTTGGCGCCCCGGATATTATTGTCCGAAATGAAAAGAGAATGCTGCAGGAAGCCGTAGATGCCTTAATAGATAACGGCCGCCGCGGACGTCCGGTTACAGGACCCGGCAACCGCCCGCTCAAATCTCTATCAGACATGTTGAAAGGGAAGCAGGGTCGTTTCCGCCAGAACCTTCTCGGTAAAAGGGTTGACTATTCAGGCCGCTCGGTAATTGTTGTCGGTCCGGAATTGCAAATGCACCAGTGCGGTCTGCCCAAGGAAATGGCACTGGAATTATTCAAACCATTTGTGATGAAACGCCTGGTAAACGATGGTCACGCTCATAACATCAAGAGCGCAAAAAGGATGGTTGAGCGGATACGGCCGGAAGTTTGGGACGTCCTGGAAGAGGTAATCAGTGAACACCCTGTCCTGCTAAACCGCGCTCCCACCCTGCACCGTTTGGGCATCCAGGCTTTTGAGCCGGTGCTGGTAAGCGGCAAGGCTATCCAAATTCATCCGATGGTCTGCACCGCCTATAACGCTGACTTTGACGGGGACCAAATGGCCGTGCACGTGCCTCTTTCCGCCGAGGCGCAGTCGGAAGCCAGACTTTTAATGATGTCGTCTAATAACATATTAAATCCCAAGGACGGGCGGCCGGTGGCCATTCCCACTCAAGACATGGTGCTGGGCTGTTATTACCTGACCACGGAAAAGAATGATGCGCTGGGTCAAGGCAAATATTTCAAGGATCCGGAAGAAGCTGTTATGGCATATAATAACGACGCCATCGCTCTGCACGCCAAGATTAAGGTCCGCATTTCCGGACTGGGTCTGGTGGAAACTACTGTAGGCAGAGTTATATTTAATGAAGAACTGCCAGGAGAATTGAAAAATATAGAATGGGGCGGGTTTTATAATAATGTTGCGGACAAGAAAGCCCTGAGCATTATAGTGGACAAATGTTACCGCAAACTTGGATTTTCCGCTACGACAAAGCTGCTGGACGGGGTCAAAAAGCTCGGTTTTACTTACGCCAGCAGGGCGGGTGTTACGATCGGGATCAATGACATCAAAATTCCAGAAGAAAAAGCAGGCATCCTGAAAGATGCCGAGACACAGGTAGAAAAGGTCGAAATGCAGTTCAGGCGCGGCCTGATTACAGAAGAAGAGCGCTACCAAACAGTAATAGGGATCTGGAACGAAGCTACCAGAAGGGTGACGGACGCGTTAATTGAATCTCTCGACCGGTTTAACCCGGTCTATATGATGGCCAACTCCGGCGCCCGCGGCAACATTCAACAAATTCGCCAGCTTGCCGGTATGCGCGGTCTGATGGCCGACCCATCCGGACAGATTATCGACCTGCCCATTAAAGCCAATTTCCGGGAAGGTCTGACCGTTCTTGAATACTTTATTTCAACGCACGGCGCCAGGAAAGGTTTGGCCGATACCGCGCTGAGGACGGCTGACTCAGGTTATCTTACCCGCCGGTTGGTTGATGTTGCCCAGGACGTAATTATCCGGGAAGATGATTGTTTTACAACACAGGGCATAGAGGTAATGGAAATAAAAGACGGTACCGAAGTTATTGAGAAAATTGAAGACCGCATCAGTGGACGGGTTGCCCTGGAAGATATAATACACCCTCAGACAGGTGAGGTGCTGGCAAAAGCCGACACAGAAATTACCGAAGAGGAAGCCGAAGCTATTACAGAAGCCGGTATTACAAAAGTAAAAATTCGTTCGGTGTTAACCTGCCGCACCCGCTACGGAGTTTGTGTTAAGTGCTACGGCCGCAACCTAGCCACCGGCCGCAAGGTCGATATCGGTGAGGCGGTTGGCATTATTGCCGCCCAGAGTATTGGTGAGCCCGGTACCCAGCTGACCATGCGTACTTTCCACACCGGCGGTGTCGCAGGAGATGACATCACCCAGGGCCTGCCCCGTGTCGAAGAACTTTTCGAGGCCAGAAAGCCCAAAGGTCAGGCCATCGTGGCTGAGGATGACGGTACTGCTGAAGTGCGGGAGGCAAAAGGCCGCCGGGAAATTGAAGTGACCACCGAAGATGGTGAAAAGGAAGTTTACCAAGTCCCTTATGGGGCCCGTCTGAAAATCAAGGACGGAGATCGGATCTACGCTGGCGACGAGCTGACCGAAGGCTCGGTGAACCCGCATGACCTGCTGAAGATCAAAGGTATTCAGGGTGTGCAGGTCTATCTTTTACAAGAGGTCCAGCGGGTCTACCGCCTGCAGGGTGTGGATATTAACGATAAGCATATAGAAGTGATGATTCGCCAGATGCTGCGCAGGGTTAAGATAGAAGAACCCGGCGGCACCGATCTCCTGCCGGGTGGTCTAATCGATATATTTGAGTTTGAGGACGAAAACAACCGGGTAACATTAAAAGGTGACGAGCCCGCTACCGCTAAAACGCTTTTGATGGGTATCACCAAGGCTTCTCTGGCAACCGATTCCTTCCTCTCGGCCGCCTCCTTTCAGGAGACCACCCGGGTGCTTACAGACGCGGCGATCAAGGGCAAGCTTGATCCGTTGTTGGGTTTGAAAGAAAACGTAATCATCGGCAAGCTGGTTCCGGCCGGTACCGGTATGTCCCGCTACCGGAACATAGAAATAAATGCTGTGGAGGATGACCTGGAAAAAGAAAATATCATAGTAGAAGAAGAAATCGCCAGTCAGGGAATTGACAACGTACTTTAGTAGTGATACTATATCAAAGTGTCTGAATTTAGGGGGGGGTTGTTGCCGCCATGGCTGATGAGCGTTTGCTTTCTTCTCGCAAAAAAACCGTAGGCGCAAAGCAAACTTTAAAAGCCTTAGAGCGTGGGCAGGCTAAAGCCGTATTTGTGGCAAAAGATGCCGACCGTTTTGTGGTTGACCCGATCCTTCAGTTGAGTTCTCAAAAAGGGATACCTATAATTCAGGTTGATACCATGCAGTCTCTCGGCAAAGCCTGCTGTATTGAAGTGGGCTGTGCTGTTGCTGCCATTCTTGAGTAGATATTATGTTGAACTTTTATTTGCCGGAAGGAGGTGTATTTTAAGACATGCCAACTATCAGCCAGCTTATTCGCAAGGGCAGAAAAGAGATCATCAAGAAAGTAAATGCCCCGGCGCTGAAAGAATGCCCGCAGAAGCGCGGTGTGTGCACAAGGGTATATACTACTACTCCCAAGAAGCCCAACTCGGCCTTGCGCAAAATAGCAAGGGTAAGGCTCATTAACGGCATCGAGGTAACCTCCTATATACCAGGTATCGGACATAACCTGCAGGAACACTCGGTTGTCCTGGTCCGTGGCGGGAGAGTAAAAGACATCCCGGGTGTCAGGTATCATATAGTACGCGGCGCCCTTGATTCCGCCGGTGTGCAAAATAGGAACCAGGGACGTTCCAAATACGGTACCAAGCGTCCGAAGAAATAAACATCTTCACAGAATTTACAAGATTATAAGATTAAATGGATTAAAAGATATATAAGGCAAATTGTTATTTTTAAATCGTGTAAATCCCTAAAATTCTGTTAATCCTGTGATTATTTTAAGATCTATTTCCACTGCAAAGGGGGGGAAAGCATGCCAAGAAGAGGATCTGTTCCTAAACGTGAAGTTTTACCGGATCCCGTTTACCGGAGCAAGGTTTTAGCCAAATTGATTAACCAGGTCATGCTGGACGGCAAAAAGAGCCTAGCCGAAACTGTTGTATATGGAGCTATGAACATTATCAAAGAAAAATCAGGCAAAGACCCATTGGAGGTATTTGAGGCGGCGACGAAAAACATCATGCCGATTCTCGAAGTCAAAGCTCGCAGGGTAGGTGGCGCCAACTACCAGGTGCCTATAGAAGTGCGGCAC
>JAQVLS010000115.1 GCA_028704035.1 Desulfotomaculaceae bacterium
TCCAGAAGAGGCGAATGGCATCGCCGCGCCTGCTTTTGTCTTTTAAAACAATATTTATGGTCAGCAGAGCCATAATAAATAAAAGCAGTATCAGCTTGGCCAAAACATTTCCGCCTTTCCAATTTGCTTAGGAACAGTATATTGCCGTCCGGCCGCAGGGATGAATGAAAAAGGAAATTTCTTGACAAAACCATTACTTCTTAATATAATTCTTGTTGTTGAAATTGGGGGTGATCTTTTGATGCAGCTTGACGTCGCACGGCTGAAAAGAAGCCCGGGCGCCTCTGCCCGTAACGAGCTGACGGTGGACCTGCCGCCGCTTAATTTTTCCGGCGAGGAAATCATTTTTGCCGGGCCGCTAAGAGCTGACCTTGTGGTTTCTAATACCGGCAAGGCATTGACGGTGGAAGGCCTGGCCGAGGGAAAACTGGAACTGTCCTGCAGCCGCTGCCTGCAGCATTTTATTTACGAGTACAAGGTCCCTATCGACGAGAAATATGCCCTGCCTCAGGAAGAGGAAAACAGCGAAGAATTACAGACTTTTACGGGGGATTATATTGATATAACTTCCGCCGTAGTCAATAGTATTTTACTGGTGCTGCCGATGAAAGCCGTGTGCGCAGAAGGCTGTCAGGGTCTGTGCCCCGTTTGCGGTGTCAATCTAAATGAAAGCTGCTGCGGGTGTGCCACAGAGGATATTGATCTGCGGCTCAGCGTTTTAAAAGAATTACTGAAAAAAGACGATAAATGAACAAGAATAGGATCTGGAATTCCTACTTCTAATTTGAAGGAGGTGTAAATAATGGGGGTACCAAAAAGGAAAGTTTCTAAGCAGAAGGGAAGGCAGCGGCGGGCCGTTAACATGAAAATCGAAGCGCCTGAGCTGGTTGAATGTCCGCAGTGCCATGCTCTGATCGTCCCTCACCATCTGTGTCCTGCATGCGGTTATTACAAAGGCCGGGAAGTTGTGGCGACAAAATAAGTCAAAACTTGAGAATATTTTAACTTTAACTAAGCTCGTTTTTTTAAGACAGAGCTTATTTTTTTTCCAATTGCTTGCAATCTAGGGAAAAGTACATTATACTGTTTTTTGGTACCTGGTACTAACTTTATTACCTGTTATTACTTTGTGTGAAGGTGCGGCGTATAGTAGTGAATAAAACGGAAAGACAAAGGCGCCTGGTCAGGTTCTTGAAAAGCGATCCCTTCCTGACAGACGAGGACCTGTCACAGATTCTGAGAGTAAGCGTCCAGACCATCAGGCTTGACAGATTCGAACTAAAAATACCTGAGTTTAAGGAAAGAGTGCTGAACGTGGCAAAAAACCCTGGTTTGTCGCCCAGAACATTGACCGGCGGTGAACTGGTGGGGAAAATGGTTGATCTGGAAGTAGGCTCTTCAGGCATATCCATCCTGACTGTAACGCCTGAAATGACTTTGAGCAAAACCAGATACATCAGGGGGCATCATCTTTTTGCCCAGGCCAACTCCCTTGCTGTCGCGGTTATTGACGCTGAGATTGCTTTAACCGGGATAGCCAGGGTTAATTTTAAACGTCCGGTTTTCTGTGGCGAAAAAGTATTGGCCAAAGCGCTTATTAGATTAAATAAAGGCAATAAATTCATGGTAAAAGTCACCTCTCACGTCAAGGACGAAATAGTGTTAGTGGGCAGGTTTTTAATTTTTGCAGTAGCGGAGGAGGCAATACCTCAGTGATAATAGCAGTAGACGCTATGGGAGGAGATTTGGCGCCGCGGGAAATAGTGCAGGGCGCCCTCCTGGCCGCGAAGGAATACAACCTGTCGGTAATTCTGGTGGGGGACGAAAAACAGGTGCAGGCTGAGCTCGGCAATGCTGACGCCGGCGGTCTGGTCAGTGTGGTGCACACCTCCGAAGTGATCGGGATGGGAGAACATCCCGCTATCGCCGTGAGACGAAAAAAAAATTCATCTATTGTCAGGGCCACTCAACTGGTCGGAAACGGCCAGGCCGGCGCTGTGGTATCCGCGGGCAACACCGGCGCGGCTATGACCTCGGCCCTGCTGTACCTGGGCCGGATCAAAGGTATTGACCGCCCGGCGATAGCCGGCGTCTTGCCCAACGAAAAAGGATGCGCTTTAATGCTTGATGTAGGCGCGAACGTAGACTGCAAACCCGCGCACCTGCTTCGTTTTGGCATCATGGGGTATCACTATGCCAAAAAAATTATGGGTATTGATAATCCCCGGGTCGGGCTCTTGAGCAACGGCGAAGAAAGCACCAAGGGGAACGAAGCCACCCTGGTCGCTTATCCCCAATTGCAGGCCGCCGGGATTAACTTTATCGGCAACATAGAAGGCAGAGACATCTTCAGCGGCAGCGCTGACGTGATTGTATGCGACGGTTTCACCGGCAACATTGTCCTGAAAGCAGGAGAAGGCATGGCGTCATTGTTGTTAAAAATGGTGAAAGGGGAAATAACTAGAAGCTGTCTGGCAAAAATGGGTATGGCTATGGCTATGCCGGCGCTGAAAGAACTGAAAAAACGTATTGATTATAGCGAATACGGCGGCGCTCCATTTCTTGGCGTAAACGGTGTATCCATTATCTGTCATGGCGCCTCCACGGCCAAAGCGATTAAAAACGCTGTAAGATTGGCCGGAAATTCAGTAGATAATTATCTTGTGGAATCTATCAGGGAAAGCATGGAAAACATGGAATCCAGAGGGGCTGGTGGCATTATTGCCTAAAGAATTGATCAATGCCGGTATTGCCGGTGTGGGAGCCTATGTGCCGAATAATGTTGTTACCAACGAGGACCTTGAAAATATTGTAGATACAAGCAACGAATGGATCGTTTCCCGTTCAGGTATAAGAGAGAGGCGGATCGCGCCGCCAGAAATGGCGTCATCGGATTTTGCCGTAATTGCCGCCGGTGAGGCAATTGCCGACGCGGGGATTAGCGCTGGAGATATTGATCTGGTGATAGTCGCCACCAATACGCCCGATATGTTCTTCCCCGCTACCGCCTGCCTGGTGCAGGACCGGATCGGGGCCAAAAAAGCCGGCGCTTTTGACCTGGCTGCCGGCTGTTCCGGGTTTATGTATGCTTTAGTAGTAGGAAGCCAGTTTGTTTCAACCGGATCATACCGTAATGTTTTGGTAATCGGCTCGGAGAATTTATCGAAGGTCGTCAACTGGAAGGACCGCAAGACCTGTGTGCTCTTCGGCGACGGCGCCGGAGCGGCTGTTATAAGACCGGCCGCCCCGGGCAGCGGAATTCTGTCGCATAAGCTGCATGCTGACGGCTCCGGCGGCAAATTCCTGAATTTGCCCGCCGGAGGGTCCAGGCTGCCCGCTTCGCATGAAACTGTCGATAATAATTTACATTACATACAAATGAAGGGCCGGGACATCTTCAAGTTTGCTGTTAGGGCTACGGCACGGGCAGCCACGGAGGTGCTTGGCGCGGCCGGCGTTGAAATATCTGATGTGGATTACTTCATACCTCACCAGGCAAATTCCAGGATTATTGAAGCGGCTGCCAAAAGGTTGAAGCTGCCTGCTGAAAAGGTCCTGATCAATGTGGACCGCTACGGCAATACCTCAACGGCTTCAATACCGATTGCCCTCACGGAAGCTGTGCGTGCAGGCAGGATTAAAAAAGGAGACCACATTTTAATGGTGGGCTTTGGCGCCGGCTTAACCTGGGCCGCGGCGGTTTTAAAATGGTAAAATGAAAAATGCTCCGATGATGAAATTTTATTAGGGGGCCGATAAATTGATCCAAACCATCTTATGTGACTTGCTGGGTATTGAATACCCGATTATTCAGGGTGGAATGGCCTGGGCGGCTACCGCCGAACTCGCCGCAGCTGTTTCCGAGGCCGGCGGTCTGGGCGTGATCGGTGCAGGCGCTGCTCCGCCTGACTGGCTTAAAGAACAATTGCATAAAACCAGGTTGCTGACCAAAAAACCCTTCGGCGTAAACGTCATGCTGCGTTCTCCTTACCTGGAAGAAATTATGGAAATATTACTGGCGGAGCCGGTGGCAGTAGTTACCACGGGGGCTGGTAATCCCGGCAAATATGTGCCCGCGCTCAGAGAGTTGGGAACTAAAGTTATTCCGCTAGTTTCATCGGTAGCCCTGGCGAAAAGATTGACCCGCTCGGGCGTAGACGCTTTTATCGCGGAGGGTATGGAATCGGGCGGTCATATCGGCGAATTGACGTCTATGGCCCTGGTGCCCCAGGTAGTAGACGCGGTTGATTTACCGGTTATTGCCGCCGGCGGTATTTACGACGGCAGGGGCCTGGTTGCCGCACTGGCCCTGGGGGCTGTAGGTGTACAGATGGGCACACGCTTTATGTGCGCGGCAGAATGCACTATACCCCAGAAAGTTAAGAATTTCGTAATCAAGTCTAGGGATCGTGACACTGTGATTTCCGGTACTTCTACCGGGCACCCCGTGCGCGCCCTGCGCAACAAGCTGACGCGGAAATATGAAGAGATGGAAAAGAATAAAGCCCCGGTGGCTGAAATTGAAGAACTTGGGGTGGGAAGCCTCCGGTTGGCTATGGTGGAAGGTAATATTGAAAACGGCACGGTTATGGCCGGGCAGGTCAGCGCCATGGTCAATAAAATGCAGCCCGCCCGTGAAATTATTTTGGAAATTATGGGCGGCGCCAGAAATGTTATAGTTCGTTTGAACGATCAGGTGGTGTAAACAGATGAAAATTGCCTATGTTTTTCCCGGCCAGGCTTCGCAGTATGCCGGGATGGGAAAAGAATTTTGCCGGGACTATCCTGAGGCTGCCGCTATTTATCAGAAAGCGGACGAAGCGCTGGGCTTCTCCTTATCCCGCTTATGCTTTGAAGGCCCGCAGGATGAGCTAAATTTAACTGCCATTACTCAGCCGGCCGTGCTGACAACCAGCGCTGCCTGCCTGGCGGTTTTAAATAATGCGGGCGGGCTGGTTCCCAGCGCGGTAGCCGGCCACAGCCTGGGTGAATATACAGCTCTGGTGGCTGCCGGTTCACTTAAGTTTGAGGACGCTGTCCGGCTGGTACATAAGCGAGGCCGGTACATGCAGGAAGCGGCGCCTGTCGGGGCGGGCGGTATGGCCGCCGTTCTGGGGCTCAGCGCTGAGCTGGTGGCGGAGGCCTGTTTGCAAGCTTCGGCGGCAGGCGTGGTCGAGGCGGTTAACCTGAACTGCCCGGGCCAGGTGGTGATAGCGGGTGATACAGCCGGCCTGCAGGCTGCCGTGCCGCTGCTTAAGGCGGCCGGCGCCAGGCGTGTTATGCCGCTTCCAGTCAGCGCTCCTTTCCATTCCAGCCTGATGATACCGGCGGGAAAAAGATTGGCCGATGATTTAGAGCAAGTCGCTGTTGCCGATCCGCAGATCCCCGTGGTGGCTAATGTGAGCGCGGACCTGGTCTGTTCCAGCCGGGAGGTACATGATTCTCTAATTAAGCAAGTTTACAGCCCTGTCCGCTGGGAAGAGTGTGTCTTAAAAAT
>JAQVLS010000116.1 GCA_028704035.1 Desulfotomaculaceae bacterium
ATATGTTTTAATCGATCATGGACAGGGATCCTATACCCTGTATGGACAACTGGCCAGAGCGGTTGTTAGTGAAGGTCATGATATCAAGGCCGGGCAAACTATCGGCGAGGTGGGTAATACAGGTGACGTGGCCGGTGGCAGCCTGCATTTTGAGCTTAGAGAAAATGAAAAATTGGTAGATCCGCTCAGCAGGCTGCAAGTTAACCAATAAATATTAAAAGAATATTTTTTTAAACCCTTGAAGAGAGGTTTTAGCTTTGAAAGTATGCACTGTGTCCGGTGTGGAAATCCATCTTAATAACATTTTCCTGGCCCTGCTCGGGCTGTTTTTTGTGGCCGGGGTCCTGCTAAAGGGCTTAATTGCCTTTTCTGTTGTGTTGCTGCACGAATTGGCGCATGTTGCAACTGCCCGGCGTTTAGGCATAAATGTATCGGATGTTGAACTGCTACCTTTTGGCGGTGTCTGCCGTATCGGCGGTGAAGTGGTCCTGGATCCTTCCAAGGAAATTTTGGTGGCGGCCGCCGGCCCGGCAGCGAACCTTTTGCTGGTAGGTCTGGGTACTGTCTTAAAGGGTTACGGTCTGTGGGATGATAAATTGACTTCTTTTTTTATTCAGTGCAATTTCCTGGTTGCCTCTTTTAATCTCCTGCCGGCGCTGCCATTGGATGGCGGAAGGGTTTTTCGGGCTTACCTGGCCAAGCGGGTAGGGTTCAGGGAGGCTACCTATAAAGCGGCCTGGTTAGGCCAATTCTGGGGTGTGTCAATTGTCCTGCTGGGAACTGCCGGCTTGCTGATGGGTATATCAGGCCTAGACATCTTGATCATCGGGAGTTTTTTGCTGTACGCTGCCACACGTGAAAAAGGACTTGCACCTTTTCACTTTATCAGGCATCTGACGCAAAAGAAACTTGAGCTCGTTGCGGCAGGAGTTCTTCCTGCCGAACCCCTGGTTTCTTTTGACTATGTACGGCTTAAAGATATTACCGAAACCTTTATTCCGCATAGATTCCATGTTGTAATATTGCTGGATAAAGACTGGCAGTACAAAGGTGTGGTAAGCGAGGCACAGATAGTGGACGCATTGCTCAAAGATGGTATGAATATAAACATGGGGGCATTAATCAAAACCACCCCACCCTGACAGGTGCTCCCTCCATAGACACGGACGTAACACCGGCTTTTTTGCATAAAGTTACTGGTGAGTTACGTCCGTACCCTTGTAAATATAGAAATATTTAATATATAATTACCAGGTACAGAGTAAATTGCCATATACAGTCTAGGCCCAGGAACATTTTACCGTTAATTTGGCAATACTATAGGTCAATCAATGTTTACGGGAGATATGATACCATGAATCCGCAGCTCGAACATATTTTGTCACAGGTAAAAAAGCCCGCCCGCTATACGGGCGGAGAATGGAACTCTATACGTAAGGACTGGGACAGAACAGAAATCAAGACTGTCTTTGCTTTTCCGGATGTATATGAGGTGGGCATGTCTCATCTGGGACTGCATATCCTGTATGATATTGTCAACAGCCGACGCGATGCTACAATGGAAAGGGTATTCGCTCCCTGGCCCGATATGGCGGGCCAAATGCGAGACAACAATCTGCCTCTGTTTGCCCTTGAGTCGCAGAGGCCGATTAAACATTTTGACATAGTCGCTTTTACCCTGCAGTATGAAATGAGCTTTTCAAATATCCTATATATGCTGGATCTGGCCGGCATACCCCTGCTTTCTTCGCAAAGGAATGAGGGGGATCCCCTGGTTATTGCGGGAGGGCCGTGTGCCTTCAACCCGGAACCAATAGCAGATTTTATTGACCTTTTTGTCATTGGCGAAGGTGAAGATGTAATTAATGAACTGCTGGATCTGCTACTGGCGGGTAAACAGAAAAAGCTTAAGAAAAATGAACTCTTGCTCAAGGCGGTAGAGATTCCCGGCATATACGTGCCATCATTTTACGAGGTTTCTTACGGTGCTGATGGGGCTTTTTTAGGGATTAGGCCTGCGCACCCGGATGTGCCGGAAAGGGTAACTAAAAGGGTAGTTAAGGACCTTGATGCGGCACCTTTTCCACTAAAACCGGTAGTGCCCATTACGGCGGCCGTTCATGACCGCATGATGATTGAGGTTTTTCGGGGGTGTACCCGGGGCTGCCGGTTTTGTCAGGCCGGTATTATCTACCGTCCGGTGCGGGAGAAAAAACCTGAGACGGTATTGCGCCAGGCGGCTGAGCTGGTTAATAACACCGGCTTTGACGAGGTTTCTCTCTCCTCCCTTAGTACCAGTGACTACACCCCGGTCCTGGATGTGATCAAGGCTATTACAAATGAACATGCCGGCCGGGGGGTTAATGTGTCACTGCCTTCCCTGCGTGCGGACCAATTTTCAATGGAACTGGCCAGGGAAGTGCAGCGTGTGCGCCGCTCCAGCCTTACATTTGCTCCGGAGGCAGGCACACAGCGCCTTAGGGATGTTATAAATAAAGGAGTCACTGAAGATGACCTGATGGGGGCGGCAGGGGCGGCCTTCAAGGAGGGATGGCAGGCGATAAAATTATATTTTATGATTGGCCTGCCGACAGAGACAGACGATGATGTGGCCGGAATTGCCCGGTTGGCCGGGGAAGTGCTGGCCCTGGGACGCAAAAGCGGCGTACCCCGCAAGCGCTTAAAGGTGACTGTAAGTGTTTCGTCATTCATCCCCAAGCCACATACCGTGTTCCAGTGGGAGCCACAGGAGTTGCTGGGATCTCTGAGAAGTAAACAGGATGCCCTTTCATCTCAAACAAGGGAACGGGGCTTGGTGTTGAATTACCATGACGCCAACCTTAGTTTCATTGAAGCTGTATTCGCACGGGGCGACAGGCGCCTGGGTAATGTGCTTATTAAAGCGTTTGAACTGGGATGCCGGTTTGACGGGTGGTCAGAATATTTTAATATTAAACTCTGGCTGGAAGCCTTCCGCCTGGCCGGGATTGACCCGGAGGCATATGCATACCGCCGCTTTAGCTATGACGACCCGCTGCCATGGAGTCATATCGATACGGGAGTATCCAGGCAGTACCTTGTCCTTGAACATAAAAGGGCTATGGCCGGAGCGGTTACCCCTGACTGCCGAAGCGGTAACTGCCCCGGCTGCGGGTTATGCCCGGCGTTTGAAATTGAACCTTTTTATGCGGGAAGTGATCTGTGATGCCTAGGTATAGAATGATGTACGCCAAAGAAGGCCCGGCCAAATATATCTCTCACCTTGACCTGATCAGGGCATTTGAGCGGGCAGCCAGGCGGGCCGGCCTGCCTTTTGCATTTACACAGGGATTCAACCCGCATCCGAAACTCTCGTTTGCCGCCCCGCTGGCGGTAGGCACAGCCGGAGAAGCGGAATTCGCTGATATAGAACTCAGCACGAATATTGCCGCCGGGGTTGTGGCAAAATCTCTTTCATCCGCTATGCCGGAAGGGCTGCGGCTGATCGAAGTCAGGCCGGTAGCCCAATCAGCGCCGGCCCTGATGGCCATGGTCGACCGGGCTGTCTACACGGCTAGGGCTGTACTTGCGGATCCCCCGCAAAATGAGACACTTAGAGGCGCTATAGACAGTTTTTTAGCCAGACCGCAAATTCTGGTTGAGCGGCGCAGCAAGACGGGCGAAAAGAGAAAATGCGACATAAAGACTGGTATTTTTATGCTATCGGCCAGTATGAATAATGATATAATAGAACTGGTAGCCGAGTTGAAAACAGGCAGCAGCGGTAATGTCAAATGTGAAGAACTTATTACCGCTTTTATGGAGGAAAGCGGGCTCCGGGCGCGGGAAGGTTTTGCGTTAAGCCGCAGGGCTCTATTCTCTGCCGGTAGAAGTGCAAGGGAAATGTTGTGGTAAAAGATTTGCAGTGTAAAACGCTGTTTTATCATGGAGAGGGTAGGTTTTATGTTGAAGGAAATTGTTGTGAATATTGGAGAGGAAGAAACCAGAGTAGCTGTTCTTGAGGATAAATTACTTGTGGAAATATATATAGAGAGATCCATAAATCAGCGCCTGGCGGGTAATATTTTTAAAGGCCGGGTCGAAAATGTGCTGCCCGGTATGCAGGCTGCTTTTGTAAATATCGGGTTGGAAAAAAACGCTTTCTTATATGTCGAAGACGCCCTGCCGGCTAATTCAGCGGACGGAAGCGGGCATGCCGGGTATACCCTAGGCACCAATATTTGTGATATTTTAAAGCAGGGGCAGGAAATCATGGTACAGATAGTAAAGGAGCCTATCGGCACTAAGGGTCCCAGAGTGACTACACACATTACCCTGCCGGGCCGTTACCTTGTGTTGATGCCCACGTTGGATTATATCGGTATCTCCAGGAGAATTGAGTCTGAAAAGGAAAGGGAGCGGTTAAAGGACCTGGCAGCCAGGGTGAAACCTGAAGGAATGGGAGTTATTGTCCGCACGGTAGCTGAAGGTGTTGAAGAGGAGGAACTGAGTCAGGATATCGTCCTGTTAACCAAATTATGGCGTAAAATTTTAAGCAGGGCTGCACATGGCACTGTCCCAAACGTGGTACACCGTGATCTGGAATTGGTCCAGCGGATCCTGCGGGATGTTTTCACTGAGGATGTTGACCGTTTAATCCTTGACTCGCGCTATGAGTATGAAAAAGTACTGGAACTGCAGGATATCTCTAACCCGCGCTTGAAACTAAAAGTGTTTTTAGACCAGCGGGAAAATATTTTTGAAGAATACGGCATCGAACAAGAAATAGAAAAGGCGTTAAACCATAAAGTCTGGCTGAAATGCGGCGGCTACCTTGTAATCGATCAGGCGGAAGCGCTGACGGCAATTGATGTAAACACCGGCAAGTACGTAGGTACTACCAACTTGGAGGATACAGTACTGAAGACTAACCTGGAAGCCGCGCGCGAGATTGCCCACCAGCTGCGCCTGCGAAAGATCGGTGGGATCGTTATTGTCGATTTTATCGATATGACCCAGGAAGCGCACCGTAATGAAGTGGTGCGCTTCCTGGAAGAGGAGATTAAGAAAGATAAGACCAAAACGAATATCCTTGGCATTACTCAACTTGGCCTGGTGGAGATGACCCGTAAAAAAGTGCGGCCCAGCTTGGCTGAGGTTCTTCAGAAACCATGTCCATACTGTGAGGGCAGGGGTAAGGTCCTTTCTGAGGAGACGCTGGGTATAAACTTTAAGAACCAAATTTACAATGCCGCGCGCCAGACTACGGCACAGACCATCCTGGTTGAGGCCAATCCTGTAGTAGCGGCGCGACTGATCGGCAGCGGCGGGATCAGCCTGCGTGATCTGGAAAACAAGACAGGGAAGAGCCTTTATATCCGTGGTTCTACCAGTCACCATATCGAATCTGTTACCATCCGGCCGCTGCATGATAATGAAGAAATCAAGGCCAACACGCTCCCTGTCAAGCCAGGTGAA
>JAQVLS010000117.1 GCA_028704035.1 Desulfotomaculaceae bacterium
CAGCGGTATTGCGCCTGTGGTCGACCTGTTCAAAGCCGGCGTCGACGTGGCCCTGGGTACAGATGGGGCAGCGAGCAACAACGACCTCGATATGATTGAAGAAATGCGCACAGCTACCCTCCTACAGAAGGTAGCAACCGGGGACGCCACGGCCCTGCCGGCTTTTGAAACACTGAAAATGGCCACTTATAATGGCGCTACCGCCCTGGGACTGGGTGATCTGGGACAGCTTCAACCAGGTATGCTGGCAGACTTAATTCTAGTGGACCTGCGCCATCCTCATCTTTATCCCCGGCATGACCTGGTTGCCCATCTGGTTTACGCCGTCCATTCCGCCGACGTCGACACGGTTATTATCAATGGTGAAATAGTGATGGAAGGCCGGAAAGTACTAACGATGGACGAGGAAGGGGTCATGGCCCAGGCGCAAAAATGTGCCGACCTGCTGGTGGGGGGGAAATACTAAAAACAAGAGCATGGCGCCGGATATTTTACAAAAAGAATTGCCTTCTTTTTAAGAAGGCAATTCTTTTTGCATAGAAGAGAAATTAGCCGCTACTTCTTGAGCAAGGACTTAATAATTGATTTAGCCCCGGATTTAGCCGCGCTGAAAAACCCTTTATGTGTAGCGAATATGTTTTCCAGAGCCTGCAGGACAACGTCAATTTGGTCCTTGCTTACGCTCAGCGGCGGTTCCAACCTGATCACGTTGGGATTGTTTAAGGTATAGGCAGTGATAATACGGTGCTTGTTCACTAATTCTCCCGCCACCAGACTGCCCAGGTATTCTTCGGAGAGCTTGGTGGCAAGGCCGAAGGAAATCTTGGAGGCCATGCCGCCGGGCTGGTTGAATTCGATACCAGCCATCAGTCCGAGACCCCGCACATCCTTGATCAGCGGGTATTTTTCTTTTAAACGGGCCAGTCCGCCCAGTAAATATTCTCCGGTTTCCCTTGCCTTCTCCGGTAAATTTTCCTCAAGTATTATTTCCAATGCCGCAATAGCCGCTGCGGCAGCCCAGGTGTTGCCTCCAAAGGTGGAGGTGTGCAGCAGTGCTTTTTCCATGCCTCCATAGGCTTTTTTCCAGATTTCATCGGTAGTAATATAAGCGCCTACCGGCATAATACCTCCGCCCAGGGATTTCGCCAGGCACATGATGTCCGGTGTGACACCGTCGTGCTCGCAGGCGAACAATTTGCCTGTACGGCCCAGTCCGGTCTGGATTTCATCAACGATGAGCAGGGTTCCATATTTGGAACAGATTTGTCTGACCTCGGCCAGGTAGCCCGGCGGCGGAATAATGATACCTCCTTCACCCTGCACAGGCTCAAGTATAAAGGCGGCTGTCTCCTCTTTTTTTAGTTCGTCGGCAAGCGCGTCCAGTTCACCATAAGGCACTGCAGTACAGCCCGGTACCAGAGGCTGGAAATCTTTTTGGTATTTGCCGCGCCCGGTTACTGCCAGGGCGCCCAGCGTCTTACCATGAAAGGAGCCTTCACAATATATCAATTTCTGACGGCCGCTGGCGGCACGGGCTAGTTTTAGGGCCCCTTCCACCGCTTCCGCCCCGCTGTTGCAGATGAAGGAACGCTGCAGGTTGCCCGGCGTGATTAAAGCAAGGTTCTTGGCCAGGGCGGCCACAACCGTACCAAGAGAAGCCTGGAGAAGGTTGGGCATTTCTTTGACCCGGTCTAGCGCCGCCAGAATTCTGGGATGGTTGTGTCCCGTGTTCAGGGCGCCGTAAGCGCCTAAAAAATCGAGATACCTGTCACCTTTGCTGTCCCAGACATAAACCCCTTCAGCGCGCACAAACTGTTTGTCAAAATCTAAAAGTCCCAACATCGTGGCTAGGCCCGCGTTTAAGTATGTCTTATGGTTTTCCGCCACTTGTTGCCGGTTTTGTTTAACTGCGCTGTCAAGCGAGATAAAATTTGCCGGTTTTATAGTTTCTTGTTTTTTATCTGTGTTAACCTTCAAATCTATGGCACCTCCGTTATATATATATGATTTTCTCTTTGCGGCTTAAAAAAACCTTCATAAAAATGAAATAAACACCTTTTGCTTGACAGTGTGGT
This sequence comes from Desulfotomaculaceae bacterium, assembly GCA_028704035.1. Classification (GTDB taxonomy): domain Bacteria; phylum Bacillota; class Desulfotomaculia; order Desulfotomaculales; family Pelotomaculaceae; genus Syntrophopropionicum. Next base: position 2,076 of record JAQVLS010000117.1, read on the forward strand.
TACAATTGATTAAAATCTATCTGTAAAGCTAATGACCTTTGCAGTGATTTTAAACGTGACGCTGCAGAAGTAAACAGCGTCCGGCTTATATCAGTTGCATTTGATGCCGGTGCGGCGGGAGAGAGGGGGCAGGCAGTTGCTTGAAAAGGTAGCCTGGATGAATATGCTTTTTGATTTTTACGGCGTTCTCCTGACCGAGCGTCAAAAAGACTTTATGGACTTTTATTACTGCCATAACCTGTCCCTGGGCGAGATCGCCGCTGAGTTTAAAGTAACACGCCAGGCTGTATATGATACCTTAAAGAGGGCGGAGCAGGTACTATCCCAGTATGAAGAAAAGCTGGGGTTAGTAACAAAATCCACAGCAGAGAGGAACAAGCTTACCGCCGCCGCCGCTATGCTGGAAGAATGCGAAAACATGGAGAATGGCGGCAGTGTACAGCAGGCCAGGAAAATTATAGAGGAAATCCTAGAGATGTAATAAACGGTTTAAAACAATTTAACATGATTAAAAGACGATTAACAAGATTATATTTTTAAATAAATTCCGTATTTTACTCTTACAGATAATAACATTAATTAAACACACAGTGAAGGTTATAGGTTTTAAAATAATAATGTTTTTAAATTAAATCAATTATTTTTAAATCTTGTAAATATTAACAACTTTGTAAATCCTGTGAAAATATCTTTACCAAGATGTTTTTTTGTGGAAAGAATTAGAACTGGGAGGCGAAGGTCAATGTTTGCCAGTCTGGCTGAAAGGCTGCAGGAAACCTTTAGAAAGCTAAAGGGGAAAGGACGCCTTACCGAATCCGATGTTAATGAGGCCCTGCGGGAGGTGCGTCTGGCGCTCCTGGAAGCCGATGTCAATTTTAAGGTAGTAAAAGATTTCATAGCAAAGATAAAAGAACGTGCCATCGGCCAGGCTCTACTGGAAAGTTTGAATCCGGCCCAGCATGTGATAAAAATAGTACACGAAGAGCTGACAGCCCTAATGGGAGGTCAAAACAGCAGAATTAATCTGGCCCCTAAACCGCCTACTATTGTAATGATGGTTGGTTTAAACGGCGCGGGCAAAACCACTACTGCCGCGAAACTGGCCAACTTGCAGAGAAAGCAGGGCCGGCGGCCTCTGCTGGCGGCTGCCGATGTCTACCGGCCGGCGGCGGTTAAACAGCTGGAAGTGCTTGGCAACCAGCTGAATATACCTGTGTTCACAGTACCAGAGGAGAAAAACCCCGTTATCATCGCTCAGGCTGCTGTTGAAAGCGCCCTTACAGCAGGCAGGGATATTGTCATCATTGACACTGCCGGACGCCAGGAAGTAAATGAAGAACTAATGGCTGAACTGGAAAATATGAAAGAAGTGGTCGGACCGCACGAAATACTTCTGGTGGTGGATGCCATGACCGGACAGGCAGCGGTAAATGTGGCCGAAACTTTTGACGGCCGCCTGGGCGTGGCAGGTGTAGTGTTGACTAAACTGGATGGTGATACCAGGGGTGGGGCGGCGCTCTCTGTGCGCTCGGTTACCGGCAAACCGATAAAATTTATCGGTGTCGGTGAGAAACTGGATACTCTAGAACCATTTCACCCGGAACGTATGGCCGAACGGATTTTGGGCATGGGTGACATGCTGACTTTGATAGAAAAGGCCCAGGAAAATTTCAACGCTGAAAAAATGGCTCAAATGCAGAAAAAAATCAAGAGTATGGATTTTACTCTGGATGATTTTCTGGACCAGCTGAACCAGGTAAAAAAACTTGGCCCTCTCGAACAGGTTTTGGGTATGATCCCCGGCCTGGGAGGTGCTAAGAAGTTAAAGGACGTCAAGCTGGATGAAAAAGAACTTGTTTTTGTCGAAGCGATTATAAACTCCATGACTCCGACGGAGCGCAATGAGCCTGAGCGGGTCCTTAATGGTAGCCGGAAAAGGAGAATTGCCCGGGGCAGCGGCGTCACCGTACAGGATGTCAACCGCCTGCTGAAGCAATTTGAGCAGACCAAGAAAATGATGAAGCAGCTTTTGGACATGGAAAAAACCTTAAAAAAGGGCGGCAAAATGCTGAAAAACCCTTTCTTAAATTAAATGAATAAAAGGAGGTGAGGGCGCGTGGCTGTAAAAATCCGCTTAAAGAGAATGGGTGCAAAGAAAGCTCCTTTCTATCGTATAGTGGTTGCCGATTCACGCTCCCCGAGAGACGGTAGGTTTATTGAAGAAATTGGCTTTTACGATCCCCTGAAAAACCCTGTAGTGATCAATGTCAATGAAGAAAAGGCGCTGGAATGGCTCAGTAAGGGAGCCAGGCTTTCCGAAACTGCCAAAGCTTTGTTTAACAAGGCCGGGGTATTGAAAAAGACAGAAGGAAAGGTCAGTGAATAGGGGGGCTATATGATGAAAGAATTGGTGGAAATTTTGGCCAAAGCTCTCGTTGACCAGCCTGAAAAAGTAGTGGTTAATATGATTGAAAAAGACAGATCGACTCTAATCGAACTGCAAGTAGCCCGGGAAGACATGGGTAAGGTGATCGGCAAACAGGGACGTATTGCCAAGGCGATCAGAGCAGTGGTCAAAGTAGCTGCGGCGCGTCAGAAGAAAAAAGTTATAGTTGAAATAATCTAAGCTATGTCAGAGGAATATATTACTGTCGGCAAAATTCTAAACACCCAGGGAAGGATAGGCGCCGTCCGGGTCCTGCCGCTAACCGAATATCCGGAAAGATTTAAAGTCAATAGCCAAGTATATGTGTCACTAAAAGGCGTCAAAAAATTAATGACTGTGGAAGATTCTGCCCCACACCAAAAATATGTCATAATTAAGTTTAAGGAAATACCGGATATGAACGCGGCGGAGAAGATTAAAGGGGGAATACTGGAAATAACCCGGGCCGATCTATTTCCCCTGCCGGAAAACACCTACTATATCTTTGATATTATTGGGCTTACCGTAAATGACAAAACCAGAGGGAGCCTGGGGAAAATTATCGAGGTTCTGCAAACCGGGGCAAATGACGTTTATGTTGTCGAAACCGGCGCCAGACCGCTTCTGATCCCGGCTCTCAAACAGGTAGTAAAGGAGATTGATTTGCCCGGACGGAGCATGGTCGTTGACCTGCCGGACGGGCTGGTTGATGATGAGAATTGATATCCTCACCCTTTTCCCAGAGATGTTTGCCGGGCCGTTCTCCTCAAGTATCCTTAAAAGAGCCCAGGACAATGGTTTAATTGCTGTTAACCTGGTAAACATCCGCGATTTTTCAACCAACAAACACCATACAGTAGATGATACCCCTTACGGTGGCGGCGCGGGTATGGTGATGGCGCCGGAGGCTATTTTTGGCGCGGTTGAAGATGTCC
>JAQVLS010000118.1 GCA_028704035.1 Desulfotomaculaceae bacterium
TCCCCCGCGTTTAGATCACGCACCAGGCCGCCCAGACCCGAGGCGCAGAGACGGCAGGCGTACCGGCAGCCGACCTGTGTGGAAACACAGGCGGAGCTGCCATAGTCATGCTTCATATAGACACTTTCTACCGCCTGGCCGTCAGACAGGCTGAAGAGATATTTTACTGTGTCTCCCCGTTTTGATCTCAGCCTGGCCTTGATAGCAGGCGCACTGATCCAGGCCGCAGTTTCTAACCGCTCCCGCAAATCCCTGGACAGATTCGTCATTTCCTGGAAGGAGGTGACGCCTTTTTTGAAAATCCATGCCGCCACCTGCTTTGCCCGGTATTTTTCAACAGCAAGCCCCGCTATAAATTCCTCAAGTTCAGAAAAACTTAATGATTTTAAATTTATCCTGAATTGTAAGTTATTCTCCATTGTATTTTCCGATACCTTCTTTTCTCATTCGGGCTAAAAAAAAGCCGTCCGTCGCATGGCGGTGGGGCAGCAGCTGCAGGTAGCCTCCGGCTATAGTGCCATCGCTGTCCAGTACCCGGGGCAGCAAAGGAGTTAAATCCTCCAGTACGAATGCCGGGTGTCCGGCCAGGAAATCTTCTACCTGGCCCAGGTTCTCTTCACGGGTAATAGTACAGGTGCTGTAAACCAAAACACCGCGGTCCCGGACACAACGTGCGGCACTGTCCAGGATCTCCGCCTGCAGTTTTACCAGGCCGGCGATTTGTCCCGGCTCCTTGCGCCAGCGCGCGTCCGGCCGGCGTCTCAATACGCCTAGGCCCGAACAGGGAGCGTCTACCAGGACATAGTCGGCGCTGCCATAAAAATTTTCCGGCAACCTGGCAGCGTCGCCGGCAGTTTCCCGAATAATGCTTATACCCAGGCGGTCGCTGTTTTCTTTTATCAGCGCCAGTTTGTGCGGGTGAATGTCAAAGGCGAATATTTGACCCCGGTTTTTCATTAACTGGGCCAGGTGGGTGGCCTTCCCTCCCGGCGCGCTGCACGCGTCAATCACAGTTGCGCCCGGTTCCGGGGCCAGCGCCCGGGATGCAAGCATGGAGCTCTCGTCCTGCACCTGAAACCGGCCCCCCCTGAAAGCGGCCATTGCGCCTATGGACAAAAACCCTTCAATTGTAACGCCTTCAGGCGCGTATGCTGTTTCCTTAACCGTCAGGCCTTCTTTTATAAGCCTTTCAACAAGTTCATCCCTGGTATTCTTTAAGGTATTGACGCGGACAGTATTAGGCGCCGGCAGGTTATTGGCCCGGCAGAGAAGCATTGTATCTTCCAGGCCGAATTCCTCCAACCATCGTTCTACCAGCCAGACCGGATGTGAATATTTTATCGATATATGCCCGACCGGGTCGTTAGACAGGCTGGGAAAGGCTATCTCGGCTTTTCGGCGTAAAATGCTGCGCAGGACGCCGTTCACAAATTTTACCGTGCCTGGATGCCCGTGTTTTCTCGCCATTTCAGCCCCTTCGTTGCAGGCCGCCGAGTCGGGCACCTTGTCCAGGTAAAACAACTGGTAGACGCTCAGCCTGAGTATATTGCGCACAGAAGCTGTCTGAGCGCTTAAAGGTTGTTTAACAAATTGCTCCAAAGTCCAGTCTATGGTTTTCAAATAACGCAGTGTGCCGTAAGCCAGCTCAGTGGCAAAAGCCCGGTCAAGTTTGCCGGGCCGGTATTTCTCTATAATCCTGTTTAAGGCCAAACCGGCATACGCGCCTTCACCCTCTACTGCCTTTAAGACCTGCAGAGCTATTTCCCTTGCGGATATTTTTGCCACAAACTCACCCTTTCCGGCCCGGCCATAACACTAATTTCACTGGTCGCAGGATGCTGTTTCATAATTCCCTTCAGCGATAAAAAAATTTACTGCCTTTTCTACATCCGGTATCTTGACGCTGGTATTGAAACATGGCCCAAAAGGACGCTCATTGGTGACTCCCAGCACAGGGATCGGACTTGTGTCCTGGATACCGCTGGTCAGGTCGCGCTCACAAGCAATGGCGATAATAGCGCGGGGCCGGTATTCCTGGGCATATTTACGGGCCAGTGTCCCCCCTGTAGCTATGCCCATCTTGATGCCGCAGGCGTCCCTTAATTCCAGCAGGTCGTTAACCGGACACTTCCCGCAGCGGTGGCAGTTATCGATATTTACTGTAATTTTATAAGGACAGTCGCTGTTCTGCAGGCAGTGCGGCGCCAGCAACAGTATTTGAGCCGGCTTCAGCCTGAGAGCCTTTGACCTGACAAGATCATTGTTCACCTCGATAAATGAACTTTTGATTTTCTCACTATCTATGTGGAGTATTTTACCTATTACGAGAACGATGGGAAAGAACAGGCTAACAGCGATGCGTATCGGCCCGTGGAACGCAGTTATATCCTTCGAATACAGAATGGTCAGGATAATGCCGCCAATGCCCATGGTAGCTAACGCAGTTCCGCCCATCAGCAGTACGGTCAGGACTATCAGCAGTATTTGATCAAATACTGTCCTTGTGGGATTGATCGCTAATAACCAAATCCCCGCAAGCAGAGCTCCTGCCCCAAGCACGCTTGCGCCTAAAAGACCGACAAACAGCCTCTTGCGTACGGGAATAAAGTTTTTAACGCTCACCGGGATCTCCTCCAAAAAGTCATGTATATTATTCACTAAAATGCCAGGCTCCTATTCCCCGGTAAACTACCCGCCGCCGCAGTGTTTTCATAAAAAACCTTCCGGTGGTTCACCCAGGACCGTACCGGCGGGTACCGGCGTCCCCCTTAAAAATTCTGCCGCCCTGAGACGCTTCGCCCCCTGCAGTTGCAGTTCCGTAATCATAATCCGGCCGGTCCCGGCCCTGACTAAAATCCCTTCTTTGCCGACGGATATAACCCGGCCGGGCCAAACAGCCGTCCCGTCTTCCTCCAGGGTAACCGTACGCCAGATCTTCAATACCTTACCGTGCATAGTCGTGCGCGATCCCGGCCAGGGGGTCATCCCCCTGATCTGGTTATAGATATCCCGGGCCGGCCTGCCCCACAGTATCTGCTCGTCTGCAGCAGTCAGCATGGGCGCATAGGAAAATTCACCGCTCTGGGGCGTCCTGGGCGCCTGGCCGTTTTTGATCAGGCTTAAAGTTTTGATCAGCAGCCCCGCTCCTAAAAAGGCCAACCGGTCATGGACGTCTCCGGCATTATCTTCCTCATATATCGGCACAGCCTCGTGCAGGATCATATCCCCGGTATCCAGTCCTTCATCCATATACATGGTGGTGATCCCGGTAACTTTTTCTCCGTTAATAACCGCCCGGTGGATAGGAGCGGCGCCGCGGTATTTTGGCAGCAGGGACGCATGGAGATTAATACAGCCGCATTTCGGCAGTTCCAGAATATCCCGCGGCAGGATCCGCCCAAAGGCCACTACCACAATCACATCAGGCGCCAAATTATGTAACAGGCGGATGAAATCAGGGTCCTTAATTTTCAAAGGCTGAAGGACCGGTATGTGCAAGGACACCGCAGTTTTTTTGACAGGCGGCGGCGTCTCTTTTTTTCCCCGGCCCCTGGGACGGTCCGGCTGTGTAACAACGGCGGCAACCTCATACCGGGCTTCTGCTAAAGCCTGCAGCGACGGGACGGAGAAATCCGGCGTTCCCATAAATATAACACGCATTGTATCTATTCCTTTTGACTCAGTTTTCTGATATTTACGGCCCGGTCAACATAAAGAATACCCTCAAGGTGATCGATTTCATGCTGCAAAGCTCTGGCCAGCATACTTTTAGCTGTCAGATCTTTCTCTTTCCCGTGCCGGTCCAGATATTTGACTTTTACAGTGACAGCCCGGGTAACATCTCCAATCAGACCAGGAATGCTCAGACATCCCTCGATATCCGTCTCCTGTCCCGCCGCACTGATGATTTGCGGATTGATCAACTCGTGCAACCCTTCACCGGTATCCACAATGATCACCCTTTTGGAAACCCCTATCTGCGGGGCGGCCAGTCCCGCCCCTTTGGCGTCGTAAAGGGTATCCGCCAGATTGTCCAGCAGCTTAATAATATTGGCATTAATATTCTTGACCGGTTTGGCTTTTTCTTTTAGAATTTCGTCTCCGATTTCGACAATTTTATAAACCGCCAAAGAACTCCCTCCTTCTATTGCATCCCCTGGGGGTTGATATCAACGTTTATGGCCGGTTTAAAAGATGGCCTTAGTTTTTGCAGATCGTCCAGACACTGCCTGATTATATCTCTTAATTCACCGCGGCGGAAACCTTTTATAACAATCTGCCAGCGAAAACGCTCTTTGATCCTACTCAGCGGAGCCGGCGCCGGACCAAGCACTTCAATAAAATTGTCGTGTCCGGCCAATATTTTGTCAAGGATTTCTTTGGCCAATAATGTTCCTTTGCTGATTTCTGCCTCCTCTGCATGGGTGAAAAGCATCCTGGCCAGATAGCTAAACGGCGGATATCCCAGTGATTTTCTCAAGGGCAGTTCGACCCGGTAAAACCCTTCCACATCATGCCCGGCTGCCGCTGCGATGCTGTAATGGTCCGGGCTGTAGGTCTGCACCAGCACTTCCCCGGGCAGTTTACCACGGCCGGTCCTGCCGGCTACCTGGGTTAACAGTTGAAAAGTACGTTCAGACGCCCTAAAATCCGGCATGAACAGGGTGGTGTCGGCGTTGATCACACCAACTAAGGTTACCATTGGCAGATCCAGCCCTTTGGCAATCATCTGGGTGCCGATCAAAATATCTGCCTGTCCCTGCCTGAAGGTATTGATAATCTTTTCGTGTGAGCCCTTGCGGGACGTTGAATCGCTGTCCATCCGCAGTATTCGCGCCGCCGGAAAGAGCTTGGCCGCCTCATCCTCCACCTTTTGTGTACCGACGCCAAAATGACGAATACACCTGCTGCCGCAGCAGGGACAAACAGCAGGCAGCCGGGCGCTGTAGTTGCAGTAATGACACCTCAGTACCCCATCCAGATGATATGTAAGAGAGATATCGCAATGGTCGCATTTTATAACATGGCCGCATTCCCTGCAGATTATAAAATTAGCGTATCCCCGCCTGTTCAAGAAAAGAATAGTTTGCTCGCCTTTCTTAAGCCGGTCAAATATGGCGGCTAAAAGGCGGCGGCTAAAAATTCCCCGGTTTCCGTCCTTTAATTCCTGTCTGATGTCAACGACTGTAACCTGCGGCAGCGGTTTTTTATCGATCCTGTGCGGCAGTTTTAACAGTTTATACGGACCACTGCGGCCCGTCCTAAACCATGATTCCAGCGAAGGAGTGGCGCTGCCCAGGACTACTACCGCGCCTGCCAGCTGGGCTCTTTTAATGGCCACCTCCCTGGCGTGATAACGGAGGTGATCATCCTGTTTATATGAAGGCTCGTGTTCTTCATCGAGGATAAAAAGCCCCGGCGCAGGCAAAGGGG
>JAQVLS010000001.1 GCA_028704035.1 Desulfotomaculaceae bacterium
GGACTTCGCCTACTACTCTCAGTAGCTGTCGGGTGCGGTAGGACCTGGTTGGGTTCCCCGGGAACTTTTTATCCGTCAGATTGGGGTCATCCTCGATGCTGCCGGTGGGCTCCACACGATAGATCCGGCCGGGTTCGTCGCCCACCGCCAGTTCAGCTCCCCATATAGCCGCATCCAGTGTCGCGGTCAGATAGATGTAGTTGGCCTTCTTTCGCCCGCCATAGTTAGAGCTGTAACCGGGTTCCAACAAGTCCCCGGGCTTCAAGCCGGCTTTTGTGCCGTGATAGAAAGGCCCTGAGTGCGCGGATCTGCCGGGCTGCAATGCAGTAGACAAATCGGACATTTCCTCTTTGTTCACTGCAATTAAATCTTCTTTTTTATTCATGCTAAGGCCCCCCAACAATTCCCATTTATCACTGCAAAAAATGGCTTATTTCATGTCAACATCAAACCATGACCCAAAACCAACATTTCCTGCCTCGGGACCACTCTCGACAGTTAAATTGACATATTTTATGACCTTATAGCCCAACCCGTAGTATTCTGTTGAGCCGCCATCTTTATATCTTATTACTGGAATGGCAAAAATAAGTGACTTATTTGCCTTTGCTAAAGAAAAATCTGTAATGAAAAATGTAATTCGAACAATTAATATTGCACTAATAACATATTGTCTCCTTTTTGCCATATGCTCAAGCTTCCTTCTCAAAAATATATTGCGCAATTTAAGAATGCAGCTATTTGTGGCTTTTGCTAAAGGCAGTGATCCCATCATATTCCGTATTGGTGATCGCCTGTTGTAAAATTTCTTCCAAACTTTCGCTTTCAATATGTGCAGGCTTTATATTTCTGAGTTCAGTTAATACTGTTTCATGTTGACTGGTAATGCCAAATTTTGCAGCAGCGTATCCGTTTTCCTTCATTACATCACAGGTTGTCTTTAAAATTTCAGAAAGGTGTTTTGCATCCGTACCCCCAGTGCAGCGGATTACGATATTAACATTTTCAACTAGTTTTTTATCAAAGGCTGAATCAAGCTCAAAATCGTATTTCGTGAGTTTTTCCGGTATTACAGATAGATTAGTAACATCATTGATTTTTGCCTGCACCAATGGCGTTAAGCTTTTTTTATATTGATCACGAAACCTGTCCATAGTATTCATACCAGAGAGCACTGAAACCTCATAATCATCTCTAAATATTTCCCCATCCCGGTAACTGAGAAAAAAGTGGGTATCTATACTCGTGCTGGAAGTAACAGATATAAGATATGAGCCATTTTTAGGATTATAGGTAACTTTTTTAATCTCTAAATTTAAATGACCGTATTTATCGTTTATATATGCCAGGGCTTTACCTTTCGCTACCTTTGCCGATACAGGATTTCCCAAAAAAGAATTAGCCATAAAAAGTATGGCTAGTATCAGCAAAAAGGCAGCTATACCTACGGTAATCTTTAGCAGAACCTTTTTCTTCATTTCTTATTCCTCTGTCCCCTACAAAATAGCCCCAATTTGCTCAGGCTCGAATCCCACCACCAGTTTTTTACCGTCGGTGAGCAGGGGACGGAACATGGCTTTGGGGTTGGCGGACAAAAGCTCCGCCACTTCATTTTCGGACAGGTCTTTGGCGTTGATTTTTATATCCTTATAAGTCTTGCTTCTTTCGTTAAGCAGATCGTGCATTTTTAGGCCGCCCAGGCCGGCCAGTGCAAACAATTCCGCGGCAGTGGGCGGTTCTTTGACTATGTTATGGTAAGTATAGTCGGCGCCTTTTTCCGAAAGCCACGCTTTCGCTTTCCGGCAGGTGGTTCAGGTGGGAAAACAATAAAACTTCAGCATGCTTATTTACCTCCTTATCGATGTTCAATGATCCAATAAAGATTTCTTATAAATGTGTTTTTTTATATACTAGCATGGGGCATTTGATTTGAACAGAGAAAGTGATTAGTTATTGCAGCGATTATATGCGGTTTTACGGAGTTCATGTCGGGACAAAAAACAGATAAGATTTTTACTTACCTGGTTTTCTCAGAGTTTAAGAATAATTTGAACTTAGAAGAGTAAATAGCCCAAAAACAAAGAAGAAAGGTGTGTAACAGGGAAAAATATTGTTGCTAAGAATAAGCCCGCCGGTTAAAAACCGTCGGGCTTGTATTTTCATCTATCACCGGCAGGTTTGGTTATAAATCAAGTGCTTGAGCCGGCGCCCTTGTTTTTCATAGAGAGTGAGACCCTGCCCCGCTCCACATCTACAGCCAGCACCCATATTCTATATAAACATTTAATGGGCTGTAATTATTTTCTCCTTTTAAGGCCGGCCCGGATCAGGGAAATAATGCTACGAATTTTTATTAAACCGATTATAATAAGAAGTAACCATTCACTGCAGGAATCACAGGCGCAGCCCGGGAATAACACGGGTAATGGCGGGGTGAAACCGGTCGAGGTTTGTTACCTGCTGGCGAATTTTGTATGGGGGACTGTCCCCCTTAAAAAGGAGAGGAGTGGGGCAATTGTCTGTTAATAAGCTTATCAAGGCGGTCGGCAAAGGGGATCCGCCTGAAAAGATCAGGTACCTGGTCAGGGAAAAAGGCATAGATGTAGACGCGCGTGATGAAAATGGCATGAGCTCTTTGATATATGCATCATTTTTTGGGCATAAGGATCTGGTGAAAGAGCTGCTGGACCTGGGGGCGGATGTAAACGCCCGCGGGAACAGCGGTGTTACTGTCTTGATGGCTGCCCTGCAGAATGCCGCTAATGCGGATATTGCCAGGATGCTGATTGACAGCGGCGCCGATGTCAACGCCTGTGACGGGCAAGGCTTGACCCCGCTCATGACTGCCATATACACTGACAGTTTTGAGATAATGCTGTATTTACTTGAAAAGGGAGCTGATATTGCAGTTAAAAACAGCAAGGGGTGGACCGCTCTGGACCTGGCCAAACAAAAAGGTGACAATCGGTTGCTGCAGGTCCTGTATCGATTTGGTTCTGATAAGAATGCCGACCTGGTCTACGCGGCCAGGATCGGCGATGCAAGCTGGGTGAGCGAAATAATAAACGGCGGTACTGACGTCAACGCCTTTAATCAAGACCAGGAGACCCCGCTTTTGTGGGCGGCGTTCAACGGCCATCATAGAGTGGCCAGGATCTTGCTGGAAAATGGGGCCAGGGTGGACGACAGGGGCAAGGGAGGATGGACTGCCCTGATGGCCGCAGTAGAAACCGGCAATGAAGATCTGGTAAAATTGCTGCTGGCGAATGGCGCCGATGTGAGTTTGCAAACTGATCAGGGTGACACAGCGCTAGCTTTAGCGCAAAAGAACGCATACAATAATATTATCAAGCTGCTGTAGGGAGACAGGGGGGGACGTTTTTTTTGTCTCCCTCTGAAATCAGAATTTTTTGACCTAGCACGTTGTAGATATAAAGGACAGCTGTGTTATCATAAACGTTAACACAGCCCCTCACGCACCAGTTTTTCAGGTATCTGATTACGGATTGGTAGCAGACGCCAAGGAATTCCTCCCGGTGTTGCTGGGAAAAATCAGGGAACATAGAGTAAGGTTTATAATTTGTTAATAAATAATAAACATTTAGTTAATCTACCCCCGGTATAATGATAAAAAGCATTGATAAAATCTACTTTATCGGGGGGGAGGGATAAAAATGGGTATTATGGTTGTTGTTTTCATTACTCTATTTTTCGTAATGGGGATACCCCGGCTCGAAGATTATGTTATCGCAGCAAGGTGTCCCGCCTGATGTATATTAATGAGGAAGTTGATTTACTGCGTTTTGACGCCGTTGTCACCCAGGTATTTTTTTAGTTCGACAATATTGATCTCGCCAAAGTGGAAAACTGATGCCGCGAGCAGTATGTCAGCCTTTCCATCCTGGGCGGCTTCCAGAAAATGCTCCATCGTGCCGGCTCCGCCGGAAGCGATTACCGGAACTTTTACCACCTCTTTGATGCCGCGGATTAGTGGGATATCATACCCGGTTTTGGCTCCGTCACGGGTTTTGCTGGTAGGCAGTATGTAGCCGGCGCCCCTGGTTTCCGCCTCCTGGGCCCATGCGACAGCGTCTTTACCTGTGGGGGTGTTGCCGCCGTCAATGTATACTTCATAACCGGAAGGGAGGGCCGGGTTACGGTCAACATCAATAGCTACCACCAGCTTGGCGGAGCCAAATTTCGCGGCGGCCAGGTCTATTAAACCGGGATTACGGAAGGCGGCGCTGCTGATGGAAACGCGGTCAGCCCCCGCTTCCAGGGCCTCGCTTACGCCTGCTATGGAAGCTATGCCACCGCCCACTGTGAATGGCACGGTTGCGACCCGGGCCACCCGCCGCACCGCATCCAAAGTAGTCTTTCTTTTTTCGATGGTAGCTGTGATATCCAAAAAGGCCAGCTCGTCAGCCCCGTTCCGGCAGTAAATCCTGGCGCATTCGACCGGATCGCCTGCGTCTTTAAGATTTACAAAATGGACCCCTTTTACTACTCTCCCGTCTTTCATGTCAAGACAGGGCATTATCAAAACCTTACTCAATACCGTTATATCTCCTTTCAAATAAGACATGTTCCCTTTGGGGTTTTGAAGGTATTATATATTCTAATTTTACATACTACAAGTAAAAGGATCAGGCTAAAAGGATCAGTCAATTAAACAGTGAAATAAATGATGAATTTATTTCCTGCAAAATAGTTGCAACCAAATGGCCGGCTGCGGCGTCTAACTGTTTAGGAAAAATATACTGATAACGGGGTGGAAAAATTGAAAAAAATACTGCCGTTGATACTGGTCATTTGTTTATTATTGTTTTTAGCGGGCTGCAGTGAGAATAGCGGGAACAATGAAGCAGAAAGCCCGCAGACGGCTCTTGAATCCGCGCTGGGACCCGGAACAGCGGCAGAGCCAAACCGGGACGGGGAGGACAAAACGCCGCCGGCGGCGGAGCCCCGCGGTGAAACCGTGCAGCTGAAGCTGGGTAATGAATTGCTGATGAGCAAATATCATTACCTGGTAGAAGGGAAGAGAGTAGGGCTTGTAACAAACCAAAGCGGCGTGAACAGCCGGGGTGAAAGTATTATCGATCTGCTTGCCGGTGATAAATCAGTGCGCCTGACAGCGCTTTACGGCCCCGAACACGGCATCGACGGCGCTGCCAAAGCGGGGGAGTATGTGGAGTCCTATGTCCATCCCGCATTGGGTATCCCCGTCTACAGCCTCTACGGCAGCACCAGGATGCCCACTGCGGACATGCTGGGCAATATCGACGTCCTTGTTTTTGACATCCAGGACATCGGGTCGAGGACATACACTTACATGTCCACCTTGAATTACTGTATGGCTGCGGCCAAGAAATACGGCAAGCCGGTGCTGGTGCTGGACCGCCCCAACCCAGTGGGGGGCCTTATTGTGGAGGGGCCTGTTCTCGAAGATCCTTATATAACCTTTGTCGGTGTGGACAACCTACCGATGGCCCACGGCATGACAGCAGGGGAACTGGCGCAGTATTTTAACCGCAAAATCGGCGCCGAACTGAAGGTGATTCCCATGGAGGGCTATTCCAGGAAGATGATCTACCAGGACACCGGGCTGTCGTGGGTTCAGACATCACCTAACATACCCGATCTCGACTCGGTTTTCGGTTACATGGCCACCGGCCTGGGGGAAGGAACCGGTATCGCGCAGGCTGACAAATTCAAGTGGATCGGCGGTAAAGGCATTGACGCGCAGAGGTTCGCCGGTCTCCTTAATAACACGGGACTGCCGGGAGTGACCTTCGTTCCGGAAATCAGGGGAGAAGCAGGCGGGGTCCGCCTGAAAATCCAGGACTATCATTCATTTAACCCGGCCAAAACAGGTATCTATGCCCTGGCGTACGCCCACTCGCTGAATAATTTCACCGTGCCGAAAAGCGGTAAGACCATGGTGATGTTTGATAAGATTATGGGCAGCGATAAAATCGGCCGATATCTAGAGCAGGGTCTCACCCCGCAGCAGATCGAGGCGAATTATACCCCCGCTTTGAACAAGTTCAAAGCAGAGCGAGAAAAGTATCTTATATATTAGTTCGCAGCAAGAGGATGTGACAAGGGGAGTACGCCCTTGTCACATTTTAGTTTGATGCTATCAGGTCTTTTACGACCTCGGCCGCTATCAGTAGGCCGGCCACTGAGGGCACAAATGAAATGCTGCCGGGGCGCACGCTTGTTACACAGTCGTTATCACCTGTTTCAAGAGGCTTTAGAGGCTCCTCCTTCGAATAAACAACCTTTAAATCTTTGACCCCTCTTTTTCTTAATTCCCTGCGCATCACCCTGGCCAGCGGGCAGATTGATGTATCGTATATATCGGCTATGGCAAATTTAGTCGGGTCAAGCTTATTGCCGGCGCCCATGGAGCTTATTACCGGAATGTCCTGCCGCTTGGCGTTAACAACCAGGTCTATTTTGGCGGTTACCGTGTCAACTGCGTCAACGATGTAATCGAAATCCGGTTTGACCAGTTCCTGTGCATTTTCGGGCATATAGAACATCTTATGTGCAGCAACCTCAGCCCTGGGGTTGATATCGAAGATCCTGTCCCGCATAACTTCGACCTTGGGTTTCCCCAACGTCTTCCTGGTGGCATGGATCTGCCTGTTGATGTTGGTGAGGCTGATGCAGTCGTTATCCACCAGCATAAAACTGCCGACGCCGGCCCTGACCAATCCCTCAACTATAAAAGACCCCACACCGCCGATGCCAAAAACGGCAACCCTGCTGCGCGCCAGCTTCTCCAGCGCTGCTTTTCCTACCAGCATCTCTGTTCTGGAAAACTCGCTAAGCATATAACACACCCTACAGTTTTATTCTGCAAATTATTGTTATTATAACATATAGCACTTATGACTCCAGCACCGGTTGCCGTGCCTGATAATTTTGCAACAAATAAGTGGGGAAACAAGGTTGTTTTTTCGTTTCCATTGAGGACCAATACCGTTTTTTTTGTGGAGGGTTTGGGTTCTTCTAAAGAGAAATATATATAATCGTGCTAATTGGAAACTGATAGTAAATAATCAAGTTTAATAGGGGGGCATATGAAAACTTATTTAATTATTGCGGTTATAGCGGGTATAATAGCATTTCTTGCCATTATCGCTTTTGGCGTTGTCGGCTATAAAAAATCAAAAAAATTATATGCCGAATTTATTAAAAAGACTATAGCAAAGCTGCCCTGGATAAAAGCGGAGATCCTGGAACTAAATATAGAAAAACCAAATGCCGGGGCAAAATACACCATCGCCTTTGTTGAAAACGGAACCGTGACCAGGCATGTGGCTTACGAAGATAATATAAAAGTTTTGCACGACCTGAAGAATAATGAAAAACCGTACATAAAATATAAGCACCTGAAGAATGACGTCCCATTTCCAAAAGTAAGGGGTTGGGCTTTAGAGCGCGGTTTATATAATATTGAATTGCATATTGAGAAATGATAAAAGGGGAGACAAGAGGACGGCCTTTTGGTCTCGATTTTGTTTTTGTATACAATAGTGCAGTCGAAAACTATTCCCACTCTTGTGGAGGAATAAATGGAAGAAAAAAAGTGGTATTGTATTGACACGAATGAATTGTGCCGGGATCTCGGCACGGGCGGCGGGTCGGGACTTGAAATCGCTGAAGCGGCCGGGCGCTTAAATGAATATGGCCTAAACGTACTGCAGGGAAAGCCGTCCCGCGGCATTTTTTCAATCTTCTTGAACCAGATGAAAGAGATTTTGGTTTTGATCCTTCTCGTCGCCGCTGTTGTATCGGCATTTCTCGGGGAGTGGGAGGATGCCGTCGTAATCCTTGTCATCGTGATTCTGAACGCCGTCATCGGTGTTTTCCAGGAAAACAAGGCTGAAAACGCCCTGAAGGCCTTGAAGGACATGACCAAGCCTGCGGCAAAAGTGGTAAGGAGCGGGAAGGTAATACAGATCAACGCGGAGGAAGTAGTTCCCGGCGATTTGGTCCTGCTGGACGCCGGTGATTCGGTTCCGGCCGACGCCAGGCTGATTGAGGCGGCTTCCCTGTATTCCAACGAATCAGCTCTCACCGGGGAATCCATGCCGGTAGAAAAAAGCCCAGCTGAAATATGCTCCGAACAAGTTTCGGTGGGAGACCAGAAAAATATGCTGTTCATGGGGACCACCATAACCAGCGGGCGCGGCAGGGCCATAGTGGTGGAAACAGGGATGAACACCCAGTTGGGGCGAATCGCCCGGCTGCTGGACGACTCATTGCCGGAACCGACACCACTGCAACAGAGGTTGGGACGGCTGGGGAAGATACTGGGAATTGTCGCTGTGGCCATCGTGGCGCTGATATTCATAATCGGTCTCATGCGCGGTGAAGATTTACTGGAAATGTTCATGGTGGCTATCAGCCTTGCGGTGGCGGCAGTGCCTGAGGGACTTCCCGCAGTTGTAACCATCGTGCTGGCTCTCGGTGTGACCAGGATGAGTCGCCGTCGGGCTATTATTAGGAAGCTAACGGCAGTTGAGACGCTGGGTACGGCGACTGTAATCTGCTCAGACAAAACGGGTACTCTGACAAAAAATGAAATGACAGTCACCCGTGTTTATGTCTCCGGTAATTATTTTGAGGTGACCGGGGCTGGTTATGAGCCGGCGGGTAAATTTTTAGGGCAGGAAGGTAACGAAGTATCACCCCTGGATGACAGGAACCTGGTCCTGATTCTTTTTGGAGGGTTGCTGAACTGTGACGCCCGGATGGAAGAAACAGAAAAGGGTTATCGAGTCATCGGTGATCCTACCGAGGGCGCGTTGGTTGTTGCCGCAGCTAAAGCGGGACTAAACAGTGAAGACTCAAGGGTGAACAGTCCCCGTTTGGCTGAAATTCCTTTTGATTCTGAGCGCAAAATGATGACTTCCTTTCATCGCGTTGATGGGATAACACAGTCCTTTACCAAGGGCGCGCCGGATGTAATCCTGGGGCGCTGTACCGGGTTGTTGACGCCGGAGGGCAGCGCAACCATGAGTGAAGAAGCCCGGGAAGGTTATCTGGCAGTGAATTCTCAGCTGGCGTCACAAGGGCAGCGGGTGCTGGCGCTGGCGACCCGCAGCTGGGCCGCAGTGCCCAAGTCGCTTACAACGGAAGCTGTGGAAAATGGGCTGACCTTTATCGGTTATTTTGCCATTCAGGACCCGCCCCGCCCCGAAGTCAAAGATGCAGTTGCGATTTGCCGCAGGGCGGGTATCCGAACGGTTATGATCACCGGTGACCACCGGGACACTGCCGCAGCTATCGCGAGGGAACTGAGCATTATGCGCCCGGGGGATGAAAGCCTGATCGGTGAGCAGCTGGAACAGATGAACGATGAAGAATTAAGAGAAGTAGTGAACGGGGTGACTGTTTTCGCCAGGGTATCTCCCGAGCACAAGCTGCGTATTGTCGAGGCTTTGAAGCATCATGGCCATGTCGTGGCTATGACCGGCGACGGCGTAAATGACGCGCCGGCTCTAAAGAGGGCGGATATTGGGGCGGCTATGGGGATTAGCGGTACCGAGGTGGCCAAGGAAGCTGCGGACATGATCCTGCAGGATGACAATTTTGCCACCATTGTCAAGGCGGTAGAGGAAGGCCGGACCATTTACAATAATATCCGCAGTTGCGTACAGTACCTGCTGTCATGCAACACCGGAGAGCTCGTGGCCATCTTTACAGCGCTGCTGCTGGGCCTGGGGAGTCCTTTAAGCCCGATCCAGATTTTATGGCTGAACCTGGTTACCGACGGGCCGCCTGCTCTGGCCCTGGGGCTGGAACCTCCCCAGAAGGGCATCATGGATATGCCGCCCCGCAAGCCGCAGGAAAGTTTGTTCGCCGAAGGCGTGGGCGCCAGGATATTATGGCAGGGGATAATGATCGGGTTCCTGTCCTTTACTGCGTATTGGCTGGCCCTGCGCTGGGGACGGACCCTGGAAGAAGCGCATACCATGACTTTTATCACTATGGCCTTGTCGCAGATGGTCCATTCCTTCAACGCTCGGAATATTAAACTTTCTCTGTTTACCATAGGGTTCGGTACTAACCGCAGTTTAATATATGCTTTCATAATATCCGCCGCCGCGCTCCTGATAGTCGTTTTCATCCCTTTCCTGAGAGGTGTGTTTGAGACTGTTTTGCTGCGTCCGTCCGACTGGGCGGTGGTGCTGGGCTTAAGTATAGTACCGCTGGTTGTGGTCGAGATCAGTAAAATCATGTTCAGGACTCGTCTGTCTGTTTAATACCAAAGGGTAAACATTTTATTGCATTTTTCGCACCAAGTTGTATATTAAAAAAATGACGAGGCGGCCACTCCATTGCGCCGCGTGCGTGCTGTCTTATTCTGGGCTTTTGTTATAAAATATTGTTAAAGCCGTTGTTCTTCAAAGCCTGCACGACCTTTTTTATCTCCTGGGCCCGGCTTTTATGGCAGATTAACAGGCTGTCATGGTCGTTTATCACGATCAGATCCTCGACTCCTACCAGCGCTACGGTCCTGTCATTGGAGACAACATAGGTGTTTGCCGTTTCAAGCAGGACCCCCTCGCCGTGCAGGACATTGCCGAGCGCGTCCTTTTCATCGTATCTTTCCAGTGCGGTCCAACACCCAATATCATCCCAACCGAAGTCGCAGGGAATTACATAAACGTTGCCGGCCCGTTCCATTAGGCCATAATCTATAGAAACTTTCGGCAGTTCCAGGTAAATTTTTTGAACCGTTTTTGGGTACTGGTCAGTTTTCAGGCTGTCTTCAATCTCCTTAAGTCCCTTTGCAAGCAAGGGAATGTGCTTTTCGATCATTTTACGAATCAGGTCGACCCGCCAGACAAACATGCCGCTGTTCCAAAGGTAATCACCGCTGGAAAGGAACTCCAGGGCGCGGGTGTAGTCCGGCTTTTCCAGAAAGCGCGTGGCGCGATAGGTAGATATTCCCGCAATAGTATCAAGCAACTCGCCGCGATGAATGTAGCCGTACCCGGTTTCAGGACTGTGGGGGGTGATGCCCAGGGTGACGATGTTATCTCCCCGGCTTGCGGTGGCTACGGCGCTCCGCAGGGCTTCATGAAAATTGCGCACGTTGCCGATATAATGGTCGGCCGGCAGGACAATCATGCTCTCCCGGGGGTTTTTTTGCCCCAGGACAAGGGCGGCCAGCCCTATGGCCGCGGCTGTGTCCCTGCCAAACGGCTCGATAATGACGTTTTCTTCAGGCAACTGCGGGATCTGTTCCAGGATGATGTCTTTAAATTCCGGGCCGGCCACGATATATATGTCAGGTATGCCGATCAGGCCCTCGAGTCTTTCGACGGTCAACTGCAGCATGGTCTTATCGCCGATCAGGTTCAAAAACTGCTTCGGTTTCGCCATCCTGCTCCGGGGCCAGAACCTTTCTCCCCTGCCTCCTGCCATAATAACAGCGAAAGGCACTGTCATCACTCCTTCCAAATGCTACTAATATTAATTGTATCATAAGAATAAAAACTGCCAGACGAATGGGGATTAACCCCATATTTTATTCTGACCAAATAATGCAAAGTATTGGTGTCAGAGGTAGAATTCGCCCGGCCAACCCACGCCCCTCAAGTAGGCAGGTGACTTTTTTTGACGCTCACGTACATATCCAAGGATGGCCGGTCATGCATCATTTATTGATCATGTGATGTGGTCTTGTTTTGTTCAGTTCAGTTCTTGTTTTGAAAACCCTAGTGTTTATTTGCAGTCAATATCTCCAGCTTTGGGTACGGGACTCCAGCATAACAGCGTCCAGTCTGAACCCTCCACGGCAGCTTTTGCCGTCGACAATTGTTTTTTAAACGGTTCGAAACCGTAAAAATCTTTGTCAAGCCATTTCGCCGCTTTCCCTGTGGCCTGGCCACCTTCGTTTGGTTTCATGGTATCACCTCCGCTGATTTCGCCTCGGCATCGTTAGGCTCATCCACATATGCTAAAAGCATTTCACCTGAAAAAAAAGAATATATTTCGGAAGAAGTTTAGTATGGGTGACTATGATGATTTAAGTTTAAAAGGAGGTGAACAACATAACTACCAGTGATATTGTTAGTAGCAATGATATAAATCACCTCAAATTCACCCCCATTTTATAAGCCTTATTATACGTATGATAACAAATAATGATTTCTAAATTATTAATAATCCATTAATAATTTTCGATAGTTATGAAACTTTTATTTGCGGTTCGGCAGCCATAATAAAAAAGTTAATACTTTTATAAGGATTTCTTAACATCATTATAGTTAAATATAAACACACCCATCAATAGATAGTCGAAGAGAAGTTAATAAAAACTAATTAATGTTTATTGATTTTTGTCTGATATTCTTTATTTTTATATATACAGGAATCTAATAAAAGGGGGAAAAGAAATGGAGAATAGGGAGGAATATCAAGGAAAGATTGAGGCTCAACTCAGTGAGTGGGGTGCCGAGCTGGACAAACTGAAAGCCAAAGCGAACAAGGCAAAAGCAGACACCAAGCAGGGTTATCACGATCAGCTTGAAGCCTTACGCTCCAAGCAGGCATCAATACACGCGAAACTACAGGAACTAAAAACGTCGGGCGATGATGCCTGGGAAGATCTCAAAGAAGATTTGGATCATTCTTGGTCACATACAAAAGATGCCTTCACCAAAGCCATTGCCAGGTTCAAGTAAATGATAACATTTATTTATGGATATCCACATTGCTCCTTATCCGGGTTTTGGAATGGACAGTGGTTCTGATACTATTAAACAAGGAGGTATAGTTGTAGTGACGCGTTGGTTTATCAGATGGATTCTAAATGTTGCAGGGATTATATTTACAGCTTATGTCATAGTGGGATTCAATGTAACAGCAGTGGGGGCAATAGTCGGTTCCATTATTCTTGGCTTTATCAATGCCACGATCCGTCCGCTTATTCTTCTGCTTACTTTGCCAATAAACTTACTGACGCTGGGCTTGTTTACGTTAATCGTAAACGGCTTTATGCTGTGGGTAGTCAGTTTGTTGGTAAAAGGTTTTGCAATCCAGAACTTCGGAACCGCTGTTTTTGCTGCTTTGCTCCTAACGGTCATCAGTTCTGGGATCAGCTTTTTAGTGAAGGACTAGCCTGTTATACTGCGTAAAAAATTTATCATCACTTAAATATGGAGGTTTTAAATCGTTGAAGATAGCCATGCTTTCTCCCATAGCCTGGAGGACACCTCCGCTTGGGTACGGCCCCTGGGAGCAGGTTGTGTCGCTGCTGACAGAGGGACTTGCCGCTAGGGGAATTGACGTCACTCTTTTTGCCACGGCCGACTCCGTAACGCAGGCGAAGCTCCATGCCATAGCGCCGCGGCCTTATGAGGAGGACAAGAATCTTGATCCAAAGGTCTGGGAGTGTCTTCATATATCCGAGCTGTTTGAAAGGGCGGGGGATTTCGACTTAATTCATAATCATTTCGATTTTCTGCCCCTTACTTATTCAAGCCTGACGGACACCCCGGTGCTGTCTACCATCCACGGGTTTTCATCACCGCAGATCCTTCCTGTATACAAAAAATACAACCGCAAGACTCACTATGTATCTATAAGCAATGCTGATCGCTCGCCGGAGCTTGACTACATTGAAACTGTCTATCACGGAATCGACCTGAAAAACTTTACTTTTCAGGAGACGCCAGAGGACTATCTACTTTTTTTCGGCCGCATTCACCACGATAAAGGCGCCGCAGAGGCTATCCAAATTGCCGGGCAGACCGGGGTAAAGCTGATTCTGGCGGGTATTATCCAGGATGAGGATTATTACAGATCGGCGGTTGAACCCCTTATTGATGGCATCAGGATCAGGTATGCGGGTGTCGCTGGGCCGGAACTCAGAAACAAGCTGCTTGGCGGAGCGAAAGCTCTGCTTCACCCGATAAATTTCAATGAGCCATTCGGGCTCTCCGTAGTGGAAGCAGGCGCCTGCGGAACGCCTGTAGTGGCTTTCAACAGAGGCTCCATGCCAGAAATCATTGAAAACGGCGCCAACGGTTTTCTGGTGCGTGATGTTAGCTCTGCGTCAGGGGCGGTACGCAGCCTGGACTCGATATCGCGCCGAAAGTGCAGGGATATAGTGGAGGAGAGATTCTCAAGGGAACGCATGGTGGAGGATTATATATGCGTTTATCATAAAATCATTGAAAAAAATTTTAAATATGGAGAGCCTTTGCAATGAGTTCTTTAAAAAGTGAACCGGTTGTCAAACGATACACCGGTAACCCAATCCTGACCAGGGATGATGTACCTTACCCGGTGGCCACTGTTCACAACGCGGGTGTAGTGAAAGCAAATGGCCGTTATATTATGGTCTTCCGCTCGCACCTATTAAATGGCCGCTCCATCCTGGGACTGGCTGAAAGCACAGACGGCTATTCCTTTAAAGTACGGCCCGAGCCTTTCATGGTCCCGGCGCGGGACGGGGTATTCAGCGAGTACGAGGAGTACGGTGTTGAAGACGCGCGCATCTGCCATATTGACGGCGAGTTTCTGATCACCTACAGCGCCTATTCCAGGCACGGGGTAAGAATCGGTCTGGCCAGGACCAGGGACTTTGACTCCGTCGAGCGGATTTCTCTAATCACGCAGGTGGACCGGCGCAATATTGTGATCTTCCCTCAGAAATTCGGCGGGCGTTACGTCCGGCTTGACCGTCCACATTCCGAAATCAGCCCCTGGTCAATGTGGATTTCCTACTCGCCGGACCTTATTCACTGGGGGGACTCAAAGGTCCTGGTAAAGCCGGCCGGCTACCACTGGGATGAAATGAAAATAGGCCCTGGCGCCACACCCTTCAGGACGGAAAGAGGCTGGCTGAATATCTACCACGGAGTCTTTCACACGATGGACGGGGCTGTTTACAGGCTAGGCGTGATCCTGCACGACTTGCATGACCCGTCGCAAATCCTGGGTGTGGCTGACGAGTGGATTCTCCAGCCCGAAGACCCCTGGGAGATTACTGGTTACGTACACAACGTGGTCTTTACCTGTGGCGCAGTTCCGGAGGAGGACGGTACAGTAAAGATTTACTGGGGTGGCGCGGACAAGGTCATGTGCGTCGGCGCGGCCCGCATCAGTGACCTTGTAGCCATGTGCCTGGAAAAACCGAGAAACCCCTATTAAGCTGCAAACCCCTCCATCCGGCGGCTCGACCACCCTGTCTCCGTCCCGCCAAAACCGGCTCCCGGTTGTATGTTCTTCAGTTGTACTATATAATGTAATTAGCACAGGATGGTTTTATTGGAAATAAAATGTTAATTTGGGAGCGACAGGTGGGATACTCGTCAGTAATTTCAGAATTTACTGAATTCCCATATGTTAGGAGTGATGTTTTTGCAAAAAGAAATTAAACCATGTTTTATTAGTTCATATGTGCCTAGAGAGTGTGGAATTGCTACTTTCACGCATAATTTATATACTTCCTATCAGAACCAGTATGCATCAGCCGGAAAAGTTGTAGCAGTAGATGGACTTCCCCCTGTTTACTACCCCGGAGAAGTCGATTTTGTTTTTGACAAAAACAAAATGTCAGACTATACGGCAGCCGCCAGGCATATCAATACAAATGATTTACAGGTGGTAAACCTGCAGCATGAATTTGGCCTGTTTGGCGGCCCGGAGGGTCGTCATATTGCCCGACTGCTGGAAAGGCTAAAAAAACCCGTCGTTGCAACTATCCACACGGTACTGCAACAACCCACCCTGGGTTATTATACCTCCCTCATCGAGGTTGTCCAACGCTCCCAACGGGTAGTCGTAATGAGCAACAAAGCGATAGAGATTCTTAGAGAGGTTTACTACGTGCCACCGGAAAAGATTGTGATGATACCGCATGGTGTACCCGACCTTCCTTTTGTGGAGACGGAGCCTTTTAAAAAGGAACTGGGCCTGGCCGGCCGCTTTGTGCTCCTTTCTTTTGGCTTACTAAGCCCTGGGAAGGGCTTTGAGCTGGTCCTGGAAGCCCTCCCTGAAGTCGTGCGCAAGCATCCTGATTTGCTATACGTTATACTGGGAAAAACTCACCCGGAAGTGGCCAGGGTACACGGGGAAAGATACCGGGAGAGCCTCCAAAAATTGACCCATGAGTATAAACTGGAAAATAACGTGCTGTTTATTGACAGATTCGTGACGAACGAAGAACTGTATAACTACATCAGCGCCTCCGATGTATATGTAACCCCCTATCACTCTCAGGATCAGATAACCAGCGGGACGCTGGCTTATGCTGTTGCGCTGGGCAAGGTGGTGGTCTCCACTCCCTACCATTATGCCCAGGAAGTGCTGGCAGAGGACCGCGGCTACCTGGTGCCCTTCAACAACCCGAAGGCACTCACCCGGACTCTGAGCGGGATTTTATCCAATAAGGAAGACATGCCGAAGACGCGCTGCGCTGCTTACGAATATGGGCGCACGATGATCTGGTCGAGGGTAGCCGAACTTTACCACGGTTTGTTTAAAGAAGTTTGCAAAGAATTTTCGCTGAATAAACTACAGAAAATAAGCGTAGTTTACAAAAGCAGCCAGGAATATCTGAGAAGGCGTAATTTGCACACAATGATTGAGCGCCTGACTGATGACACTGGTATTTTTCAGCATACCAAGTACGGCGTCCCCGACCTGAAGCACGGCTATTCCGCCGATGATGTAGGAAGGGCGCTGGGGATAATCATGAAGTTAGCCCGTTATGACAAGGAGCCAGGTTATTTTCAACTGGCCAAGAAATACCTGGCATTCATTCTTTATGTGCAAAAAGAAAACGGGCGGTTCCATAATTTTGTAGGCTATGACCGCCGGATTCTGGACGAAGACGGTGGCGACGACACTTTTGGCAGGGTACTGATTGGGCTGGGCAGCGCAGTCCTCCTGAGCCCGGATCCATCTGTGACCAGTCTGGCGAAAGAAATATTCGACCGTGCCATAGCCGGCCGACAGCCGGACCTGCCGTTATCCACCTGTCCAAAGGCCCTGGCTTACAGTATTTGTGGATTAGCCGATTACCTGAAGAAATATCCGGATGTGCCGGAGGTAGAGGAATTACTCAGGGTGGGGGCCGACTACCTGGTCAAGCTCTACAAAGACAATAAAAGACCTGGTTGGGAATGGTTTGAGCCTTCAGTTACCTATGCCAACGCAAAGTTGCCATATGCCCTGATGATGGCGTACAGTATCTTTAAGGAAGAAATTTATTTATCTACGGCTTTGGTCACACTAAACTTCCTCACCGGCGTTCAGTACAACGGTACTTACTTTGATATAGTAGGAAACAAGTGCTGGTTGGTTTACGGGGGGGAGAAAGCTTCTTTTGATCAGCAGCCCATTGAGATTGGCTGCCTCGTGGAAGCCTACTGCGAAGCCCTGCGACAGACACACGACGAAAATTACCGCAAACTGGCGAACAGGGCTTTTAACTGGTTTTTCGGAAATAACAGCCGGGAAGAGCCGGTGTATAACTTAAAGGATGACTACCCGCTGGACGGTCTTACCGAGACTGGCGTCAACGAGAACAGCGGCGCAGAATCGGTGTTGGCGTTTGCCCTGGCGATAACATCTTTGAAAGATATCAGCAAACGCAAAACCCTGGGGCGAAGGACAGGCCCGGCGAAAGCCAAAAAAAATCCGTCAATTGATTAGAACGACATAATATACTTACAAAGAGGTTTTATTAAATGACAGATAAAGAGTTTAATGATTTAGAGTCGCTATTTCAGGAAAGCATCAAAAATGCCGTTGAGCAGGCCAAGGATTTCAAAGAGGTTGATGTGGTAATCGGTATCCCCTTTTATAACGAGAAGGGCATCCTGCCGGAAGTCCTGAAGGTGTTGGACCAGGGAGTGACCGGGCTTGAGCATGCGTACAACCCTCTAATTGTCTGTGTGGGGGATTCCGTTGGCGCCAAAATGCTGGAATCCATCAGGCATATGGATTTAAAAGCGCCTCACATCGACTTTCTGATGAAGCCCGGGTGCAATGGCAGGGGGAACAGCATCAGGGCAATTTTAGAAATTGCCGATACTTTGGAAGCGGATGCGGTTATATTTGCGGCCGACCTGGCGCCGGAGGAAGACAGCGGGTTGCAGCCCGACTGGATCAAGCGCCTGATCGAGCCAATCAGGGAAGAATATGACTTCGTGGTGACATCTTTCCAGAAGCATTATTTTGAAGACCTTTTAGGAAGTCTGTTTACGGCTCCGCTACTGGAGGTTTTTTACGGGAATAACATCAAGGGGTCTTTGAGCGGAGTTTATGCCATATCCCACGATACTGTGGAAGATCTTTGCGCCAATATAAAATTCTGGGGCGACATCACGCAGCAGTTCGGCATTGACCTCTGGCTGGTAAGCCGGGCAATGCGTTGGAATAAAAAAATCTGCGAGGTAGAACTCGGCGCCAAGCTGGAAGAAATCCCGCTTGAAAAATTAAACTACATTTTTAAAGAAAACGCCAGGTCGTTGTTTGAGTGTATAAAGAGGGATGAAAACTTCTGGAGCGCCAACAGGTTCATCAGCAAAACGCCCGATATATACCGCAGCAAGGACTATGACGTGCCCTTCAAACCGACCTATTCTACCCGTGACCTGACCCAGTTCAGGTATAGCTATATCCAGTACAAGAACCTTTACGACAATACTTACTACGACGACCTTTACGAGGGCATCGAGGACATCGAATCGATACCGGACAAAGACTACAGGGTAGAAGGGAAAATATGGGCTGAGATCGTCTATCACCTGTTGCTAAAGTACTGGTTTGTCAGTAACATGTGCAGCGACGATATCCTCAACGCGCTCACATTTGCCTTCAGCGGAAGGGTGGCCAGCTTAATTGACTTCATTCAGTCTGTGGAGGAGCCACTGGGGGGCATTCAAAATGTCGATGTTTATTTTATTATCTCAAGTGAGGTGGCATCGTTAAAGGAAGAACAAAGAAAAGATTTTTTAAGGCTGAGAAAGAAGTTCGTGCGGATGTGGGGTCAGAAAGATCTGGAAGCCAAACCGCCTCTCATCCCGGCCCACTACGTGGAATTTATACCGGGCGCTCCCATTGTACTGACTAAAAAAATAGAGGGTCTGGGAAGCAAGATTGTATCGTCGGAAGAAACGTTCAACAGGCTCCAGTCCCGCTACCGGGAAGCTTTCAGCCGTTTTATACACGAAGGGCTGGGGGTGCCGGAAACTGCTTGTCCCGAAACGATAATCCAGAGCATGAGAGAATTCATGAGTGAACTGGAAAAAACCATGGAATGGCTGCTGCCGGGGAATTTGCACACTGAGGAAGGAACCGGGCGGGTAGTAGACAAAATTTTCCTGCCTTTTCACTCGCCAGTGACTTTTTCTATAAAAGACGAAGTCTTCCGGGAGATGCTGATCCAGTTTCCACCGCTTAATGTCATGATCCCGTTGGAATGCAAGACTCCCAGGGAACTCATTAAAAAAATGGACGTCAGGACAGCCGTCAGCCTGGCCAACCTGGTTGAGACCAGAAAGTACGGGGACAGGTCAGCACTTTTGTGGATGCTGGACAATTTGAGACCGGATAGTATGGGTGAGGTGGAGATTAAGCCGATTATACTGGGCAAGGAGGTCCTGGACGGCACTGTGCAGCTGGGCAATATCTCAGACCTTAACAAGCTCACTTCCAGGATTGTGGTCAGGCCCTTAAACAAGCGTATGGGGGGTGACTACCCGAAGCTGCGCTTCTGCCTCTTTTTACTCAGGCACATCATGATTGCCCAAAACTACGACATCCTCTGGAGAACATACGCCAGGGAGAGGAAAAATCTGGGCAGTAAAATCCGCAACTCCCTGATCGGGCGTTACGAGACTATTGCCTTCTCCGCACACAATATATATGAAAACCTGCACCACCGGGAGCTGGTCCTGCATTTTCGGGCGCTGTCAAATAGGCTGGCGGACGCCGGCCATAACAAAGAGGCCCGTTTGATAGAATTAATGTGCGACGGCTATGGCTTAAGCCAGGTCCTCGAAGACGGCACTTTCCTGCCATGTTCGGCCTGGAGCTGGGCCAGCTACAGCTATAAAGGCGGAAAGAGTATCCCCACCCCGCTTTCCAGTCACGTCGAGGAGAAGTGGTTCAACCACGATTTCCTTGAGGAAATATATGCAGAGCTGGGCTACGACCCCGGCGAGATCATGAGAATGGTAATCCAGCTAATCGGTGAGGGCAGGGCCAGCGAAAACCTTTTGGACGTTCTCCTGGGCATAAGGCCAAAAGATGTGAATGTAGTTGTGCAGGAATCTCAGAATTACCCGCCGGCGATGCCCCTGGTCAGGTACGCTGGCAATCCGGTGCTGAGTCCAATCAAAGAGCACCCGTGGGAAAGCAAGTATGTCTTAAACACGGCGGCCTTCCGGGTGAAAGACAGGGTCTACCTTCTCTACCGGGCGTACGGAGATGATGATGTGTCACGGATCGGGCTGGCCGTAACGGACGGCTACAATGTGCTGGAGAGGTTGCCGGAGCCTGTGTTCGTGCCACAGGACAGGACGGAAAAAAAGGGTGTCGAAGACCCGCGGGTGACCATAATCGACAATAGGATATATATGCTTTACACCGCCTACGACGGTAACATTGCGCAGATCTCGGCCGCCGCTATCATGCTGGAAGACCTGTTAAACAAAAGGTTTGACAAGTGGGAAAGAAAGGGCCTTGCCTTTCAGGACATCTGGGACAAGGACGCAATACTGTTTCCGGATAAAATTAACGGCAAATATATAATCTACCACCGGATAGAGCCCAGCATATGGGTGACGCACCTGGATAAGATCGAGTTTCCGGCTCCCAAAGAAAAGCACTCCATTATCCTGGGGCCGCGTTCGGGACGGATGTGGGACTCCTTAAAGATAGGCGCAGGTTCCCAGCCCATCAAGACCAAATACGGCTGGCTGCTTATCTACCACGGTGTAGACCGTAACAGGGTGTACCGACTGGGCGTTATCCTGGCCGACCTCGCCAATCCGGAGCGCCTGCTCTACCGTTCGCCAAACCCGGTCCTGTCTCCGGAAACTGAGCATGAGATCGGCAGGGAAGGGGAGAGTTGGGTGCCAAATGTCGTTTTCACCTGCGGTGCGGTACCGGCTAATGATAAGGAAGTGCTGGATGCCGGGGACGAAATCCTGGTTTATTACGGCGCTGCAGATACCAGCATATGCCTCGCCACCGGCCTGGTTGGCGACTTGATCCCGGAAGCAACCAGGCAGGAGGTTGAGAAA
>JAQVLS010000119.1 GCA_028704035.1 Desulfotomaculaceae bacterium
ACAGCTTTCTTTTTACACCAGCAAAAGTTTATAAGTAGTGTTGCCCACATAAAAAGGGGGAAGTGAAAACCGATGATGAACATGGGGCCGATTTTTGCTGAAATGCAGAAACTGCAGAGGGATTTAAAGAATATGACCATTGAGGTTAGTGAGGGAGAAGGAGCGTTCAGGGTTTTTATGAACGGCCACCAGGAGGTGCAGGGCGTCGCGTTTAATCCCGCCGCGCTGGACCCCAACAATATTGAAGCGCTGCAAATAATGGTAGCCGGTGCTTTTAACAGGGCTATCGCCCAATCAAAAGAAATGATTAAAACCGAAATTACGAAGCTGACCGGCGGACTAAACCTGCCCAATATACCCGGGTTGTTTTAAATGGTCGGAAGGGGTGGTAAATTTGGCTGAGGAAATAGAGAGCGGCGGTTTGCCAGAGGATCCGGTAATCAGGCTTTTGGAGCAGACATCCAGGTATGGTCTGGATCAGGAAACCATGCTGATATACATCAGCGCTGTTAATTTGATGAGTATTTTAAGGCTTATAGGACGCCGTTACGGGGGTAAATCAAACCTGTCCCTTCCCAGCTTGGCCGATCCGCCGGCGCTTTCGCCGGCAGCATCCGGGGCAGCTTCGGCAGGCGGCCAGCCGATGGATAACTCGATCGGCATGCTGATGAAAATGCTCGGCGGCCAGGGTGGCGCAAACGCTTCTGCGGCACAGGGAATTAACCCCGCAACACTTATGAACCTACTGAGTGTACTTGGGCAAAACGTTGATTTGGGCAGCCTGATGAGCATGATGGCCGGTATGCTGGGCAGCGGCGCCAAGACGGCGCCTGCGCCCGGGGGAGGCAGCCCTGTCCAGTCGGCGGCGGCCGGATCCGGACTACCTGCTGCCGGGGTAAAGGACAACACCGCCAGCCGGAAAACAGCCGGGGAGAAAAAGACCGTTAAGCGGGAAGTGCCAAAAATTATGAAGTGGGACCAGATGGACGATCTCAGAAAGGCTTAACCTACCAGGGCGCCTTATTTTTTGCCACAGGCGCCTGCTTGCGTCTGAAGCCTGCACCCACAATCGAAATTGCGTAGGGCGGGATTCATCCCGCCAATCCAACCGGGGACATACCTCAACCCCAAAGGAATACCTGTAAGGGAGGTGTGTCCCTGTACCTATATCTTGTATCATGTGACAATAAAAGCTGTAGAAGTGGTCCGCTATATCCTGGCCACAATGGCCTCCAGCTCTGCTATAGTATGGGCCCGGTGCATTTTATCGGGTGAATTCTCACTAATCATATGGTTCATGTAATCCCAGAAGGCGGTCGTCATATTACCTTCATTAATAGCAAAAACAACCGAGGGCGGCAAAGTTTTTCCCATTAATATCATCGGTTTCTACATCTACGGTGAAACCAGTGCCGAGATGGATAACCCAGAGGCCCTTTATATCGGTTTGGGGATCGGGGGGATGTTCCTGGCTATTGCTCTTTACTCGATTATTGGCAAGAGCAGAGGCGCTACCTGGGATGGGGTGGTAGTAGACAAAAAGATTGAGAAAAAAACCCGCAAAAAGCATTCCGACGATGGTGTCTACCGGGTTCGTTATAAATTATATACGGTAGTCTTTAAGGCCGAAAGCGGCAAAATCTATGAAATAAACGCCGAGGATGATGATACGGTGTATAACTACTACCAGATTGGCGATAAGGTGCGGCATCATGGCAGATTAAATACAAAAGAAAAATACGATAAATCAGGAGATGATATAATCTTTTGCAACGCCTGCGCCTATTTAAACGACATCAAAGACAACTATTGCATTAAGTGTAATTGCCCGCTACTGAAATAGAGAAAAGCAATTGCTATACTGCGTGCCGGGAGCCAAAAATGCTACCGGGCGTGGGTAACAGGATCATTAAAAGAGCAGCCCATAGCGCTTGAAAAATCAGACCCCGCAAGTATTTGCGGGGTTTTGACTGTCGCAGACTAGATCAGTAGGTCGGGGGACGTTTATTTGCTCTACGCTGACAGCAATACCGGGACGCGCCTCTGTTTTTGCATCATCATATCGTTGCATGATACCAGATGTAGGAATGGGGACACACCTCTTATTTGGGGATTGGTTTTGGAGCCAAGGTATGTCCCCGATTATGCGTGTCAGGAGAACCGTCTCTTGACACGGTCTCCCCTTGACACGGTCCGCCCTGCAGCTAAAGATC
The DNA here is from genome assembly GCA_028704035.1 of Desulfotomaculaceae bacterium. Classification (GTDB taxonomy): domain Bacteria; phylum Bacillota; class Desulfotomaculia; order Desulfotomaculales; family Pelotomaculaceae; genus Syntrophopropionicum. Next base: position 2,214 of record JAQVLS010000119.1, read on the forward strand.
CGCGTCAGGCATCTGGATAGAGGGAGCGGAGTCAATGTCAGCTGCCGGTTCTGCCGGTCCGGCAGGTTTGTTTTGATTAAGGTGGGAACCCGGCATGCTCTCGGCAACCTTAATAATGGTTGCGTTAAAATTATCAAAGCCGCTTTTAATATTTCTAACAGAATCAGCCGCCGTTTGGAGTAATGACGTTAGGAGTTCCATATTTCTTTCCGCATCAGGGGTATTGGCCATCAAAAAAAGCATCGGGTTGAATAGTCGTTTCATAGAACACACCTCCATATTCACGATCATTTTATGTTGTAATGTGGCAATTTGTTACAGAGGCATTGTTTATGCCGGCTGTTCCGCTAGACTTTATAGAATAATGGCTGAAAAGATGGAAAGAAATAAGAAGAAGGGGGTTTGCTCATGCCTTTAGAAATATTGCCATTGCTGGTAGCCGCCTTTTCCGGTGTGGCCATGGCTGTGCAGGGCAGTATTAATTCTGCCCTGGGTAAAGTGATCGGATTGTTGGAATCTACCTTTATCGTCCATCTAGTCGGACTTTTGCTGGTGTCGCTGTTGCTGTTTATCTGCAAGCTGGGAGACGGCTGCCTGGCCGATATACAAAATGCCCCCTGGTATTCCTATCTGGGCGGCGTACTGGGAGTTATAATCATATATAGTGTTGTCCTGGCTATTCCGAAAGTGGGAGTTGCGCCGGCCACAACCGCTATTATCCTGGGCCAGGTATTCACAGCAGGTCTGGTGGATCACCTGGGACTGTTCGGTCTGAATAAAATCCCGTTTAGTTTTTATAAGATTTCGGGCATTCTATTAATGGCTGGGGGGGCATGGCTGGTCCTTAAACGATAATGTGCAGCCCAAGAATTAATAGCAAGCCGCACAACGTTCCCAGATTTGCGAGAAACCTGCTATGGCGGCGCGATTCAGGCGCCAACTCGTGCAGCACGATATAGGTCATAGCTCCTGCGGCGAAGGATAACAAGGCGCCGATAAAAAAAGAGGATGTTTGAACCAATAACAGCCCAATAAACACACCCAGGGGGGTGACAAGGCTGATCAGAACATTTACCAGCAGCACTTTAGACGTGCTGTATCCGCCGGCTTTTAATGGAGCCGCACAGACCATGCCCTCGGGAATATTATGGATGCCGATGGCAAAAACGAGCAGCGGCCCCAGTTTTTCCGCCGCGGCGAACCCCGCTGCGATGGCCAGCCCTTCCGGCAGGTCATGCAGCGCAATACCAGTGGCGATCAGATAGCCCATCTTCAGGTACCCCGTACCGTACAGTTTTGCGGGATAGAGGATGTTTAGCAGCAGGTCCAGCATAAACATCAGCCCAATCCCAGCTAGAAATCCGGCCAGGGTAAAAATAAAACTGCCGTAATTCAGAGAAGAAGGAAGGAGATCGAAGATAATAACAGCAGCCATTACCCCGGAAGCGAAACCTAGCAGCAGGGAGAGGGTGCGCGGGCGCAAATGCCCGCAGCAGGTTACAAGAATTGCGCCAAGAAGTGTGCCAAACCCGGCAATCAGTCCCTGGATTACAATACCGCCCAATCCGACCCCACCTTATAAAAGTTTACCTAAAATCAATAGTATTAGGCAGTGGAAGGCGGTAGACCAAAGTTACGGGATTTAAACAGGGTGATGCGGTTTGATAACAGCGGCCGGATTAGGGAATTTTAATCTTTTGTCCGGGAAAGATAACGTCCGGGTCGGCGATTTTATTAACCTGGACAATGAGCCCCAAATCTTTTCCATATTTCCGGGCAATTCCCCACAGGCTTTCACCGGGTTGCACAGTATGAATAATGCCCCCGCCCGGCGAGCTGACCGGTACGTTTACCGGGTTTCCCTCGCCAGTTCCGGTAGTGATCTCTACCGGCATGCCGATGGTCACACGTGGGAACAGTTCCTCAACATCCTGGTTGTACATCCGGATGCAGCCGTTTGATACATAGCCTCCGATGGAAGGCGGGTTGTTGGTGCCGTGGATGCCGTAATTACCGATTGGGATGGACAGGCCCATCCACCTGGTGCCAAGCATGCCGCCAGGTTGCACAATTTTGCTGACCACGGTATAACTGCCGGTCGGTGTTGGTGTGGCAGGTTTGCCCACGCCAACGGGGTAAACCTTACTCAGCTGGTTTCCTTCGTAATGGGATAGACGCCGGTTGGCAAGATTGATTGTAATTTGACTGCCGCGTACACGCATCATATTTTGGAAATGCCCCCTTTGCAGATAAATACCTTATTAAAATCATATGTGGCAGCTGAAATATTAAGATTATTTTATTGTTAGTAAGAGGGTTTTTTTCCCTAACAGCTAACTAATTATTGGGAGAGAGGATGCAAATGACTACTATTACAGCTGTTGCCAGGGCAAAAATCAACCTGACCCTGGATATTCTCGGCAAAAGACCGGACGGGTATCATGAAATAGAAATGGTGATGCAGTCAATAGAACTGCACGACAGCCTTGAATTTAATCCTGCCGGCAGGGAGATTATTCTTACAGTTAAGGGAGCTGATCTTGCCCCCGGCCCGGATAACCTAGTCTGCCGGGCAGCTGAACTGTTGCGCCGGCGTGGTAAGATCAAGACCGGCGCAAAAATCCTGCTGGTAAAGGCAATACCGATTGCGGCCGGCCTGGGCGGGGGATCTGCTGATGCGGCAGCGGCGCTTATTGCGCTGAATGAATTATGGAAAATCGGGCTGTCTTTGCCAGATCTGATGCTGCTCGGCGCCCAACTGGGTTCCGACGTGCCCTTTTGCCTTTTAGGCGGTACAGCCCTGGCCAAAGGGAGGGGCGAGCGGCTGGAGCGGCTTTCGCCCTGTCCCCGCCTGGGACTGGTGCTGATAAAACCCCAATTTAGTGTTTCCACGGCCTCAGTTTATCGCGCTTATACCCCTGGCCCTGCGGTAAACAGGCCTGACAACCGGGCTATGGCCGACGCCATCAGGAACAAAGATATTAATGGAATAGCAAAAAACCTGGCCAATGCCCTGGAATCGGTAACAACCGGAATGCACTCGGAAATTGAACAGATCAAAGCAAAACTAATCCGGGCCGGCGCCCTTGGTGTGCTTATGTCCGGCAGCGGACCGACTGTTTTTGGGCTGGCTGCGGACACGGAAACCGCCAGGGTCATTGCCGGCCGTTATAAAAGTGATGGTGAGGG
>JAQVLS010000120.1 GCA_028704035.1 Desulfotomaculaceae bacterium
TACTGGTAAACATGCCCAGCATTTATAGCTCCCAAACTACAAAGGACCTGTCTTACAGGCTGGCTCACAACCTGGAATGCCTGTATACCATCATGCCTATTCAAGAAGTTTTTGAGTATACTGTCAAGCAAATTGGTGAAACCCCGATTGAAAACCTCAAGGACGACAGCCGGTTCAACCTGCCTGTTTCTTCGTTTGTGCAGGAAAATATCCAGGCCAGAGACCGCTCGGCCAGGGTTCTTGCCGGCACGGCGGCAGCCTTTGGCGGCGGATTTACCTGCAACGCCAACAAAAGTGAAATGACGGTCGGTTATGGGACGCTCTATGGTGACCTGGCCGGTTTCCTGGCGGCTCTGGCTGATTTATGGAAGCACCAGGTTTATGAGCTGGCAGTATTCCTGAATGAATGCATATACTGCCGGGAGGTAATACCCCGGGAAATAATAGACCTTGTCCCCAGCGCCGAGCTTTCCTTTGAGCAGGATGTTGATCAGGGAAAAGGGGATCCATTAGTATATCCTTATCACGATTTTCTTTTCCGTGTGTTTATGGAGCAATGGAACAGGTCAACCCCGGAAGAAATACTAACCTGGTACTGCGCGGGTTGTTTGGAAGAAAAAATTGGCTGCCGGATAGGCCTGGTGAAACAGCTCTTTCCCGGACCCGTTGAATTTATTGAGGATCTGGAAAGATGGTGGAAGCTTTATCGCGGTATGGGCGTTGCCAAAAGAATACAGGCGCCGCCGGTCCTGGCAGTAAGCAGAAGGGCTTATGGATTGAACTGCCGGGAAGCGCAAAACCTGGTGCACTTTACTGCGGATTATCTTAAACTCAAGAAAGAAATATGTGGATTTATTTAAGGAGTTATGATTTAATAATATATAATAATCTGAACTTAAAGAATGTTTGGACAATGTAATCATATGACTGGTTACTGTAATATTGTTCGAGTTGTATTTATAGCTATTAATAATAAGTGCCATCTTTTTTTGCAAAATATTTTTATTTTTTAGAAGGATTTATCTCATCATTATTGAATCTTACAATAAAATAGCTTTTTTAAATAGACCTTGTGTTGTATGTAATTATTTTTCAAACAGTTAATTATTAAAAGTAAATATGGGGTTTGCAGACGTGTTTGACAAAAATATGTGAAACCGGCTGCCCATTGGAAATGGTTGACAGGTAAGACGTTTGACTTGCTAATAGTTAAAAGAGTGCCGCTTTGCCGTTTGCTTTTTATTGTTGTCAATAGATTTGCGGAAAATTAAATACCAAAGTTCTCCGAGCCATGCAGGCCTAAACTTGAATGAAAGGTTGCCTGGACGTCAGGGTGCTGCGGGAAACTGCAGCGCCTCCCATTGCGGAAAGGAGGGCAGAGCTAGCTAAAGAGCTAGGCTTTGTCCTTTTTTGTTGGTGTTTAAAGGGGGGTGGTCCAAACCATATTTCGCGATTCATGATCATAAGGAGGTGGACTGCTAAGAAAACCTGGCAATGTAAGGTAGTCGGTAAATCGAGAAAGCAATATTTAATATCTACGACATAGAGGGGGTTAAAAATAATATGGCCAATCCTCCAGTAATGACAGTATGTTTAGCTGGAAACGCCGGTAAATACAAAATGGGATTACCGATCGGGCAACTGTTGTTGCGCGGATTCATGTCCGGCGTATACATTGCGGTGGGCGCGGCGCTGGCGACAGTGTGCGGCGCAGAAGTAGCCAAATACCTTGGCGCGGGCCTCGGCAAGTTTTTCACAGGCGCCGTGTTCCCGGTAGGCCTGATAGCGACCGTGCTGACCGGTATGGAACTATTCACCGGCGACGCGATGTTAGGGCCCCTGGCAGCGATGATGGGCAAGACCGGCTGGGGCAGCGTACTTAGAAACTGGACTTTTGTTTACATCGGCAACCTGGTTGGTTCCGTGGCCTGGGCGTATCTAATGTTAATCGGGCCATTTTCGCAGGGCAACTTTGCAGGCCCCGAACCGAATGTCTTCGCCATGAACGCGGTAGGCATAGCGGTGGCCAAGACACTGACCTACAAGGGTGTGGGACAGATAGGCTGGTGGTCGGCGATGTGCAACGGCATCGGCTGTAACTTCCTGGTTAACGTGGCTATCCTGCTCGGGATCACAGCCAAGGACTTTATAGGCAAATTCTTTGGCATTTGGTTCCCGATCATGGCTTTCGTTTCGATCGGATTTGAGCACTGCGTGGCCAACATGTACTTCCTGCCCGCAGGTATGTTTGTAACCCAGAGCTTCCCCGCCCTGATCACCAAGACGGTAGACGGCAAGCCCTGGAACGCGCTATTGGCCAAAAACGGCGGACTGACCTGGGGAGACCTCTGGGTCTGGAACCTGATTCCGGTGACGATCGGCAACATCATCGGCGGCATGATCTTTATTGGGGTAATATATTATTTCTGTTACAAGAACGAATTTCCCGAAGAGCACAGAAACTAAGTATTAAACTGTAAAACTCTAAGGAGGTATCCTCGCGGTGCGGATGTCCATACCTGCATACATCTGTTTAGGGATCGGCATATTTTCCGTAACATTTACATACGCGCTGGGGCGGGACACGCAATTTTTAATCAGGGCCCTGCCGATGATCCTGGTACTATTAGGAGTGCCCCTGGCCCTGGGCTATATGAACAGGCGGCACACAGACCAGGTAGAATTCGGGGACTACAGGTACCTTAAGATTAAAGACCTGCCTGCAATAAGGGCGGGAGAGCCCGTGCGTATACGCGGCACCATCAAGACAGCGTCGATGAAATGGCTGAACAGGCCCAATTTCCAGATCAGCGACGGCACCGGAGAGATTGGCGTATTCATGTTTTGGGCGCCCCGCGAGGATATCAATCCTGGAGACAAGGTAGAAGCCGCTGGATCCCTGCGGGTGGGACCGACCAGGAAGCAGAACATCTGGGGGATCAAGATGGCTAAAATGCCTGATGGCAAATAAATCTAGGTATAAGGAGAGAGGGGGAACAGCAATTGGCATCCTGTACATGCGGCGAGCAAACTGATCAAAGCAAAGAAGCATTAGCGATGCAGAAACTTTTTGACCAGTACCGCGATTACAAAGGAGGATTAATCCCGGTACTGCAGGAAGCGCAGAACATTTACGGCTACCTGCCCAAAGAAGTACTGCAGCAAATCGCCAAAGAACTGAACATACCGTTCAGTAAAGTATTTGGGGTATGCACATTTTACGCACAATTCCACCTGAAGCCCCGGGGCCGGAACATCATCCGCGTCTGTCTGGGCACAGCCTGTCACGTGCGCGGCGGTTCCAAGATATTCGAAGCGGCCCAAGAAGCATTGGGGATAGGGCAAGGCGGGACCACCGAAGACCTGAGATTCACCCTGGAGACAGTCGCTTGCATAGGCGCCTGCGGTCTGTCACCATGCATGATGATCAACGACGACACACACGGTCGCCTGCAGTCGAAACAAGTAGGCGGTATCTTTGAAACATACAAGTAGGGGAGGTGTAAAAGAACATGCAAAACCTTAACGAAATACGCGCGAAATACCAGCAGCAGTACAAAGAGAAAATCGCCAGGCCGCGTATCGTAGTAGGACTGGGCACTTGCGGCATCGCCGCCGGCGGTGACAAAGTCATGGCAGCCTTAAAAGAGCAGGTAGCAGCACGGGGCCTGGACATAGACATCGACTTTACCAGCTGCATCGGCATGTGTTACCGGGAGCCAATGGTGGAGATAGCCCTGGCCGGCGCACCCAGCGTCTTATATGGCGACATCTTTGCCGACAAAGTAGAAAAACTGTTAGAGGACCACATAGTAAACAAAACTCCGGTATACGAGTGGGCGGCTTTTCAGATTCCAGGCGAAGCCACTCCATACGAAGGCATCGACATAATGGACCAATCATCATACTATTCGAAGCAGGTACGCTCAGTAACTTCGCGGCTGGGGCGGACAAACCCTGAGAGCATAGTAGACTACATGGCTACCGGCGGCTACGAAGGCTTCGAAAAAGCCCTGGGCATAGACCGCCTGGCCGTCATCGAAGAAGTCAAGAAATCAGGCCTTAGAGGGCGTGGCGGCGGCGGCTTCCCCACCGGCGTCAAGTGGTCATTTGTTTACGGCGCCCAGGGGGACAAAAAATATGCCGTCTGCAACGCAGACGAAGGCGACCCCGGCGCATTCATGGACAGGTCAATCTTAGAAGGCGACCCGCACGCAGTCATAGAAGGCATGATGATCGCCGGCTACGCCATCGGCGCCGACGAAGGATACATTTACTGCCGGGCAGAATACCCGCTAGCCATCAAACGGCTGAACATGGCCATTGCCGAGGCCGAAAGACACGGGTTATTAGGCGACAACATCCTGGATACCGGTTTTAGCTTCCGGATTAAAATTAAAGCCGGCGCAGGCGCGTTTGTCTGCGGCGAAGAAACAGCCCTGTTAAACTCCATCGAAGGACTGCGCGGCATGCCCAGAGTACGGCCGCCCTTCCCGGCCCACAAAGGACTATTCGGCCAGCCTACCGTCTTAAACAACGTCGAGACCTATGCCAACGTGCCCTTCATCATCCGCAAGGGCAGTGACTGGTACGCGGCTATGGGCACCGAGAAGAGCAAAGGCAGCAAAGTATTCTGCCTGACCGGCAAAGTGAACAACACCGGCCTGATGGAAGTGCCGATGGGCATCACCCTGCGGGACATCATCTTCACCATCGGCGGCGGCATCCAGGAAGACAGGCCCTTCAAAGCCGTGCAGAGCGGCGGACCGTCCGGCGGCTGCATCCCAGCGGCGCACCTGGACACCCCGATCGACTATGACTCACTGGGAGCGCTGGGCGCGATCATGGGCTCCGGCGGCCTGGTAGTTATGGACGAGACCACCTGTATGGTCGACGTGGCCAAATTCTTCTTAAACTTCACCCAGCTTGAATCCTGCGGCAAATGCACCCCCTGTCGTGAAGGCACCAAGCGGATGCTGGAAATACTGCAGCGGATCTGCGACGGTAAGGGCGAGATGGAAGACATCGACACCCTGGAACGGCTGTGCCGGGTAATTAAGAGTTCGGCGCTTTGCGGACTGGGTCAGACCTGCCCGAACCCGATCTCGACCACCCTGCGCTACTTCAAAGATGAATATGTGGCGCACATCCAGGACAAGCGGTGTCCGGCAGGAGTCTGCAACGCGCTGCTGCAATACACCATCCTGGCCGACAAATGCACCGGCTGCGGCGCCTGCCTCAGGGCCTGCCCGTCGGGAGCCATTTCCGGCGAGAAAAAAGAACCGCATAAAATCGATACCTTGCTATGTATCAAGTGCGGCGCTTGTATTAAAAAATGTAAATTCGACGCCATCGTCAAGGCGTAAA
>JAQVLS010000121.1 GCA_028704035.1 Desulfotomaculaceae bacterium
TGTATGGATCCAGTAAAAACAGCTGAAGCTTCTAAAAATTTAATCGCTACAAAAGATAACCCACGAGCTGAATATATTTTTGAAGATGGCTCATACATTTTTATTGAAGTAAACGTAGTTGAAGCCCTTGATTTAGATAGCTTTGAATCTGACGATGAACCTGGTCTCGAAAGATGGAATTACATCGCCAATGCAAGTGCTGGAACTGCTTTGTTAAATGCAAATTTTAATGCGTATATAAACATTCGTGATGGATATGATGATATTGAGGGTTTGGGGACTTGGGATATTTATGTATGGGGTAATACTTGGACAGTAACTGATTATTCTATAATCAGACAAGTGGAAACCGCCACTCAACCAGCTACGGCTAGATTAACTTGGAAAATAACTAATGGCGGTACATGTTGGTTGCAATTAAATGTAAAAGATGATGGGTGGTATTCAACATTTCAGTTGTAATTAGTTAGGGATTATTGTTGGTGTCCTGCTCTGGCTAAGAGTCCTTTCTTCACCAGATTCCACATCACTATGGGCATACTTGTCTCCGGCTAACAGTTTCTATTACCATGACCTTAGCGGACTTTCACCGCTAAAGTAGTTACTGCCTACCGGGCACACTAAAATAATCCCCTATTCGCTACGGAGTGTTTAGGGAATTATTTTAGTGTTAATAATACTTTGGCTGAATACATAACCCTGTTTCCCATGGTTAAGATAATAAACATTGTAGTCTGTGTTTTGCGCGGTGTTGTCCACAGTGAGGATCCTGCCAGTCTGATACTTTGAATATATCACTGTAAACTTTACATACCGGGCGGGGAAATTTTACACTCCGGGCGGCAGAGTTTTACACTTACAATCAGTAGCGTTGTATAAACCAAAACGTAAAATATCAACCTTTAATTCGGATAAATTTAGGCGTTTTCCATAAATAGCATGGCATTATATGGTTTAAAAAAATTGTTCGATATAGCTTGACTGCCTATTTACCAAAAGGGAAAAAATATTATAATTAGACTGTACAGAAATATTGTCCTGCATCCTATGCAGGATAGGTTCAAAAATGTAGCTTTAGTGTTGACAATATACTAGCATGTCAGACAAAACTCTACCAGAGCAGCTCGGCCGCGGCAGGTTTTGTCTGACATGCTATATAGCATCGGCGCCGGCGCGGGATTATTTGCTTTGTCCTCAATCAATAAGACGGGAAGGAATTATACCTTCTTTGCTGAATTTACATAAAATTATAAGAATTATTAAGTATAAAGAACGGGCAAATGGTAAAATAAATAACTGTCTCAAAAATACTTGCCCCGCAAAGGCACAAATATATTTTGAGACATTTCACGGCATTTGCATGACTAAATGCCATCTACTCCCGGGAGGAGATGGCAGGGGGTTGTTTTTGTCACTCTAAATGCAAGTTTGCTTTTCTCAAACTGTTTGCAACCACAGTTTGTACCAACGGTTGCGTTTACTTTGGCAAGTGAGGCTAAATTGTCTGGTTATAAATAATCATTTAACGTAAATATAGTAATTTGTCGATATTTGTGTTATTATTTTCCTTGGGTAATGTAGAATATTTATAGAAATATGTTTCATTAATATTCAAGATGTTCTCTTTGATGGTAAAGATAACTGTAACAACTCCCCGCTCGCTTTCCAGTGTATTGCAACCTCTTGAAGATCGAAAGGCGGAGATAATTAATGAAAAGAAACAGTATAGTTATCGTCATCGTGTTGCTAGCTGTAACAATAGCTATGGGTACACTTATTAGATCAGGAGAATCCGAAGCCCTGTTGGAATTGGTTGACTGTAGTTGGTACGTAAAAGACGATACTGTGGTTTTCGAAGGTATACTGAAAAATAATTCAGATAAGCCTGTTGCATATGTTAAAGTTGAAGTAGTATACTACGATGGTGAAAATGGTAATATTTTGGCTTCAGATTATGGCTACCCTGTTCAGGAGTATCCGTTACAACCTGACCATTTTGGATCTTTTGGTAAAGTAACTTTCAATGCGCCAGTGTCAGAAATAAAATGGGCTGAATATCGGATTGTTGATTATCAACAAGTCTTCTAGCACACAAGCACCAAAAACCAAACTATTGGGTGGGAAGGAACGAAACATAATAAGTTAAGTCGGGAAAACGGTCATGGGGTATGACTGTTTTTTTACTTGTATCTTGTTGCATCGTAAGCGTCAAGCAGGATGGCACGCCTTTTTAGCTGAGACTTTGATATAGTCAGGCACGTTTTCCGGCAGCAAGCGGGACAAATTGGCCTCGTTATTGCGGATATCCCAGTTAGGCGCATTCCTGAAAACGTATGTGAGATAGTCGAACGGGTTTAAACCGTTTTCAATGGCTGTTTCGATTAAACTGAAAACGACGGCGCTGGCTTTCGCCCCGCGGGGAGTGTTCGAGAAAATAAAGTTTTTTCTGTCGATAACGAACATCTTAACGGTTCGCTCAGTACGGTTATTGCTAATTTCTAGGCGGCCGTCAAGGAGATAATTTTCGAGATATTTCCATTGGCCAAGGGAGTAGTTGACTGCCTTGCCGAATAAGTTCTTGCCAACGCCCCTAAAGGATAGCAGCCAATTGTGATATTCCCCCAGGACGGGCTTCGCCAATTCCAGACGCTTCTTGTAACGCTCATCGGGCGAGCAATCTGCCAGCTTCCTCTCAATGGCAAACAATTCGTTGCAATACCTTTTTCCACGAAGGGCGTTTGTGCCCTCGCGGTCTTTCTCGGGAAGAGCCTTCAGTGCTTGGTCATAGTATCGCCGGGCATGCGACCAGCACCCGACTACTGTGATATCTTCGGGAAGTTTGTGATAGCCACCATAACCGTCCGTATGTAGGTATCCCTTGAAGCCTTTAAGAAATTCAATCGGCCGCTTGGCTCTTCTGTCGGGCTGATACTCACTCAGTACTATCGGGTGTACCGCGTCGTTTCCCGTTCGGTATACCCAAAGATAACTTTTGCTTTGAGCCGTTTTTCCCGGTTCTTTCAGTACTTGCAGTTCGGTTTCATCAGCGGCCAGGACTGTGTGGCTAATCAGTTTCCTGTGTAGCAGCTCATAAATCGGTTCAAGCCAATCCTCGGAGCACTTTATCGTCCAGTTGGACATCGTCTGCCGGGAAAGCGGGATACCTTGTCTCGTCAGTTCTTTTTCTTGCCTGTACAGCGGGGAACCCATAACGTATTTCTGGACCATGATGTGAGCTACTGCCTCAGGCGAGGCAAAGCTGCCTTTAATGACTGGCTCAGTAACAGGCGCTTTGATAATAGTCGCCTTTTCAGCCTGCTTTTCGCAGCAGCGGCAGCCGTATGTATGACGGACATGCTTTACAACACTCTTTTGGGCGGGGATAAGCCGCAATTCTTCCCGGATGACTTCCGTACCTATCTCATGAAGAGTTCCTCTGCATTCAGGGCATATACGTTCTGCCGGCAAGAGCTCATAGTCTATAACCTCTTCCGGCAAATCGAGTGGCAGCTTATCGGTAGTCAGTCGTGTTTTGCGATAGTATTCCTTGATTTTGGTCAGCTTCGGTTCTTCCGCCTTAACGTCGGCGAAATGCTCCGCTTCATTGAAAATGGAGATCTGGCTGAAATCGTATTCGCTTTTCTCGCTGGATGCACCGAACCGTTTCTGACGGTTCAGGGCGATCTGTTCCATAAGCCACTTCAGTTGCTTTTCCATCGCGGCATACTGCGTTTTCAGCGTAACAAGAGAGTCATACTCCTCGCGTGAGATGACTACCGTATCGCTTTTTTCGGTTTTCAGAACATCTTCTTCCATATCAAAATTATACCAGAATCAGGCCGGATTTTCAACAAAAAAACGCCGAGAAATCCAGTATTTACGCGGGTTTCCGGCATTTAAATAATGACTAAGCTCTTCACTTTTTTAAGTGCTTTCGGCTGCTCAATCGACAATCCTTCAAGCAGCCATCTGAGCTGTTGGGCGGTTATCGTTCGGGCTTCCGATTCCTTTCTCGGCCATTGGTACCGTCCGCGTTCGAGACGTTTATACAGCAGTATGAATCCGTCGCCCTCCCAGTAAAGCGCTTTTAATCGGTTATTCTGTTTTCCGCAGAACAAGTACAGATTTCGCGCTAACGGGTCGAGCCTAAAAGTCTGCTTTACTATAGCGGCCAGGCCATCTATTGATTTGCGCATATCCGTGTAACCGCAGGCTATGTACACGTTTTCCGCGTTTATTCCTTCAAGAATCATAGCCTTGATAGTGCCCGTACGACATTCTCTATCGTTTCGGCGTCAGTGCCGTTTTGGATCTCCGCCGTGTTGCCTCCGATATGTACGGTAATCGCGGCGCATCTGCTCTTTGGCAGCGGCAGCGCCGCAAAGACAGTCTTTTTTGCCGATTTCACCTGATTCGTAATGTCGGTGGTATTTGCAGCTTGAGTTAATTCTTCTCGCACTCGGTTCAGCCGGTAGTAATATGTTTTAACGTTGATCCCTTGCTCTGCGCACCATTTGCGTACCGAATGCCCGCTGTCCCGCTGCTCCGTTACCATCAGCGCCCATTCTCGCAGCCGATAGTCCTGCAGAATCTCCTGCGTCGTCATCCCGATACCCCTTTCCTTTTGGATAGGCTAATTCTTCTGGCCGGACTTTTTCCATCGTCCATATTTTCAAGTCAGAACTTTTAGCCTTGGGGTATATTTTCTCACTCATTTTCCCTACCGTCGAGGTACCGTTAGCCTTGACGCTTACGTTTAATTAAACTATAACCTGACTTTTGCAGGTGATTGAACCAAAAAACAGCCTTGAAGCCGCATTATAACTGGCTTTTTGGCTGTTTCATTTTGTCATAAAGTTGTAGTATTATTTACCCTTTTTAACAGCTCCCAAAATTTTTTTTATGTCACTTAATGTCATACACTTTCTTCCAAAATCAATCCCAAACTTATTGCCAATGTCGGAAAGTATTCCATCGAAAAAATCAAACAGATAGTAATTTTCCTGGATGTGGCTACACGATGCCTTTCTTAAGCTTTCTAAAAGGGCGGTTGCCGCATACTTACCGTCCAAAAGGCGCTCCAATATCCTTACGATTACAAGCGAAACAAAACAAGTCAAAAAATGCGCCTCAATATGATCCCTGGTGGAAAGAAACACCGGCCTGCTCTCCAAATCACTTTTAGTGATCTTAAAGGACTCCTCAATCTTCCAAAGGCCCCTATACATTTCAACAGTGCGAACATCGGATTCTTTGTATTCGCTAGTGATAATCGCATAATAGCCATCAAGTTCTTCTTCCTGCCTTAACCTTTCTTCGTCCAACCAAAGATGATTGGCATCCTCTAAAAC
>JAQVLS010000122.1 GCA_028704035.1 Desulfotomaculaceae bacterium
CCGGGAGACCATGTGGAGATAGACATCGCTCTGATCACTCCGATCGCCATAGAAGAGGGGCTGAACTTTGCCATTCGTGAAGGCGGCCGTACTGTAGGCGCCGGCGTTGTGACCGGGATTAATGAGTAAATAATATGGATCCGGTATAGGGCTACAATCTGTCTAAAAAAATTTATTGCGATGAGGTGAAAGGTTGCCGATTCGGAAGTCAGTGGTCGGAGGTCGGATGTCGGAATAGAAGGAATTTGCCAAAGGCAAATCCCATCAAGTCCGGTGGCTGCCTGCTGACGAAAGACGGCTGAATTGGGGAATTTTCACCGAGAAAGTCCGCTAATCGGGCGATTAAGGAGGACCTGAAACTATGAAAAGCCAAAAAATCAGGATCAGGCTAAAGGCTTTTGACCACCACATGATTGATCAGTCTGCGCAAAAAATTGTGGATACAGCAAAAAGAACCGGGGCTTCTGTGGCTGGACCAATACCGCTGCCTACAGAAAAAAATATTTACACTATTTTGCGCAGCCCACACGTGAATAAGGATTCGCGGGAGCAGTTTGAAATGAGGACCCATAAGCGGTTGATTGATATTTTAGAACCCACTCCGAAAACTGTTGACGCGTTGATGCGTCTAGATTTGCCGGCGGGCGTAGATATCGAGATTAAGCTGTAAAGGAATGGGATACACCTCCCTAACTTTTCGGGACTCAGAAATGCGCGGAATGCTCTAGGGTAGATAAATGTTCCCGATATCTTGATAGTTTTGTTAACTCATGTGAAATTGAAGGAATGCCAAAGTCAGACGTCCGGTATCTAACGACCGACGTTTGCTATACAGAGGTAATGTTGGAGGCGACTCCAACCTCTTATCACAGAAAATTGAGGTGAAAAGCATGCCCAAAGGAATTCTTGGGAGAAAAATCGGTATGAGCCAGATTTTTACCGATAAGGGTCTGGCTATTCCTGTCACTGTTATTGAAGCCGGCCCATGCACCGTTGTCCAGATAAAAACACCAGGTAAAGATGGCTATAGCGCCATTCAAATCGGTTTTGGCGAGAAGAGAGAGCGTCTTTTCGGTAAGCCGCTGCTAGGGCATTTTTCTAAAGCCGATGTTCGTCCGCTTCGTTTTTTGCGGGAGCTCACTGTTGAAGAACCGGAAGCTTATCAGGTTGGCCAGGAAATAAAGGCGGATATTTTTGCCCTGGGTGAAAAGGTTGACGTAGTGGGTACAACAAAAGGCAAAGGGTTTGCGGGCGGCATTAAGCGCCATGGCTTTCACCGTGGTCCAATGTCCCATGGTTCCAAGTACCACCGCGGTCCCGGTTCCCTGGGAGCGAAAGGACCGGCCAGAGTTTATAAAGGCAGGAAACTGCCCGGCCACATGGGAACTGACCGAGTTACTGTACAGAACCTGGAAATTATTAAGGTTGACGTTGACCGGAGCCTGATTGCTGTGAGGGGCGCTATTCCCGGACCCAAAGGTGGTTTAGTCCTGGTCAAACCATCAACCAGGTCTTGAGTTGTGAGACGTGAGACTTAAATATTATGGTTTAAAATAATGAACCCGTAAAGTATGCGCGGGCAAACTCATGCCACGATTAAAAAAAGACTAAGAAAACCGTTTCATCGAAGGAGGATATAGCATGCCAACAGTAGCGTTGTACAGCATCAGCGGCGAGCAAATCGGCGAATTGACGCTTAAGGATGAGGTTTTTGGCGTTGAAGTAAATGAGTCGATCCTGCACGACGCTGTTGTGATGCAGTTGGCCGGACGCCGCCTTGGTACTCATGATACTAAAACCAGATCTGAGGTAAGAGGCGGTGGTCGCAAGCCCTGGCGCCAAAAAGGCACCGGCAGGGCCCGCCACGGCACCATACGTTCCCCTATCTGGCGCGGCGGCGGGATTGTTTTTGGCCCTCACCCCAGAAACTACTCATACAGCCTGCCGAAGAAGGTCAGGAAGCTGGCGTTGAAATCGGCCCTTTCTGCAAAGGTTAACTCGGGGGACATTCTTGTATTGGATGAGCTTAAGCTGGAGCAGCCCAAAACCAAAGATATTGTCCGAATATTGAATAGTCTGAAAGTTAATGACGCCTTGCTGGTGACGGCTGATAAAGATGATAGCGTGGAGAAATCCGCCCGCAACCTCCCCAATATTAAATCATTGATAGCGACCGGCCTTAACGTTTATGACATACTGGCTTACGACAAGCTGGTTATGACCAGGGACGCCGTGGCTAGGGTCGAGGAGGTGTTTGCACAGTGAAAGACGCGCGCGATATTCTAAGAAAACCACTTATCACTGAAAAAAGCACAGCGCTTATACAAGATAACAAATACACCTTCCGGGTGGATCCCAGGGCCAACAAGACTGAGATAAAACAAGCCGTGGAAAACATATTCAAAGTTAAAGTAGAAAAGGTCAATACCATGAATGTAAGAGGCAAAAAGAAAAGAGTTCGCAATATTCCCGGCAGAACATCTGATACCAAAAAAGCCATTGTAACCTTGAAAAAAGGCGATAAGATAGAAATATTTGAGGAATTATAAGCCGGAGATGAAGGAGGTGCGACCCAATGGCTATAAAAAAGTTTAAGCCAACTTCACCTGGCCGTCGTTTTGTGACCGTCTCGGATTTTGCGGAGATGACAAAAAAAGAACCTGAAAAATCACTTGTTGAACCTTTAAAAAGGAGCGGCGGGAGAAACACTCAGGGCAGGATGACGGTAAGACACCGCGGTGGCGGACACAAAAGGATGTACAGGATAATAGATTTTAAGCGTGACAAAGATGATGTACCGGCAAAGGTTGCCAGTATCGAGTATGATCCGAACCGTTCATCCCGTATTGCGCTGCTTAATTACGCAGATGGGGAAAAGCGGTATATCATAGCGCCGGTTGGCCTTAAAGTAGATCAGACGCTGCTGTCCGGCCCGAAGGCCGACATTAAGGTGGGCAACTGTCTGCCGCTTAAAAATATTCCACTGGGTACCATGATTCATAACATAGAACTTTATCCCAAAGGCGGCGCCAAAATGGTCCGCGCGGCGGGTGGTTCAGCCCAGTTGATGGCCAAGGAAGGCAAGTACGCCAATCTGCGGATGCCATCCGGCGAAATGCGCCTGGTATTGCAGGATTGCCGCGCCACAATTGGCCAGGTAGGAAACGTTGAGCACGAAAATATCACTATAGGCAAAGCCGGCCGCAAGCGCTGGCTAGGTTTTCGCCCCACAGTCAGAGGCGTTGTGATGAACCCTGCTGATCACCCGCATGGCGGCGGCGAAGGCCGTTCACCTATCGGCCGCAATCCGGTAACACCATGGGGTAAACCGGCATTAGGCGCTCGTACCAGAAAGAAAAAGCCAAGCGACAGGATGATCATTAAGAGAAGGACCAAATAGGTGGAAGGGAGGTTGTATATTGGGTCGTTCATTAAAAAAGGGGCCGTTTTGTGAACAAAGGCTTCTTGAGAAAATAGAAAAGATGAATGAAACTGGAGAAAAGAGAATTATTAAGACCTGGTCAAGGGCTTCAACAATCTTTCCTCAGATGGTAGGCTATACAATCGCGGTGCATGAAGGCAGGAAACATATTCCTGTTTATATCACCGAGGATATGGTTGGGCATAAGCTAGGTGAGTTCGCGCCCACCAGGTTTTTCAGAGGCCACGGCCATCATACCGAAAGGTCTACGGCGCTGAAATAGACTTAGGAGCGAGACGTGAGAAATGAGACATGAGATGTAAGAATTGTGGCTGCGACCAGACAATGGAAAAGATCTAAAAAAGAGGAATGCAGAATATACTAACGACTCACGACTCACGGCCCACGACTAAAATGGGAGGTAATACCGGTGGAAGCTAAGGCCATTGTCAAACATGTAAGAATATCCCCGCGCAAGGTCCGTCAGATAGTAGATCTTATCCGGGGTAAAAAAGTAAGTGAGGCCCTGGCTATTTTGAGATACACACCTAAAAGGGCCTCGGAGTTAGTTACCAAGGTGGTCAAGTCTGCTGCGGCAAATGCTGAAAACAATATGCAGATGGACAGTGATGAATTATTCGTCACCTCATGCTATGTTGACCAGGGCCCATCTTTTAAACGATACCAGCCACGAGCCAAGGGTCGGGCAGACGTACAGCTAAAACGCACCAGCCATATAACCGTCATGGTTGGTGATAAAAAGGAGGGATAAATCTAGGTGGGACAAAAAGTTAATCCTATAGGCCTCCGGATCGGGATAATAAAGGATTGGGAAAGTAAGTGGTTTGCTAACAAAAAAAATTATGCCGGTCTCTTACACGAGGATATAAAAATTCGCAAGTACATCAAAAAGAAACTTTACACAGCAGGCATTTCCCGGATCACGATCGAACGGGCGGCCAACCGTGTAAAATTGTCTATTCATACCGCCAAGCCCGGCATAGTAATCGGCCGGGGTGGAACGGAAGTAGAAAACCTGCGTAAGCAACTGGAAAAACTCACCGGCAAACAGGTGAGCGTGAACATTGTTGAAGTCAAGGTGCCGGAATTTGACGCCCAACTGGTAGCCGAAAATGTTGCGGCTCAGCTGGAAAAAAGGATTGCTTTCAGACGCGCTATGAAACAGGCAGTTTCGCGTTCTATGAAAATGGGAGCCAAAGGCATCAAGATCGCTTGCGGCGGCCGGTTGGCCGGGGCTGAAATTGCCCGTAGTGAGTGGTACAGCGAAGGCAAAGTGCCGCTCCATACGCTGCGCGCCGATATTGACTATGGAGTTACTGAGGCCAACACAACGTACGGGAAAATAGGAATTAAAGTATGGATATATAAAGGAGAAGTTTTACCGGCAGCCAAGATTCCCGCAAAAAATCCGGTCCGGGGAGGGAAACCTGCTGCCGGTGAAGGAGGCGAATAAGCAAACATGCTTATACCGAAAAGAGTTAAATACCGCAAACAGCATCGCGGCCGGATGGCAGGAAAAGCCAAGGGCGGCAGGGAGATCAGTTTTGGCGAATACGGGCTCCAGGCACTTGAGCCGGCTTGGATCACCAACAGGCAGATTGAGGCGGCCCGTATTGCTATGACCCGTTATATTAAAAGAGGCGGAAAAGTCTGGATCAGGATTTTTCCGGATAAACCGGTTACTGCTAAGCCGGCTGAAACCCGCATGGGTTCAGGTAAGGGCGCCCCGGAATACTGGGTGTCTGTGGTGAAACCGGGCCGGATTATGTTTGAACTGGCAGGCATTACTGAAGATATAGCGCGTGAAGCATTGCGGTTGGCTTCTCATAAACTGCCGATCAAAACCAAGTTTGTTAAACGCGGGGAAGTGGGTGAGGTCAATGAAGGTTAAAGAGCT
>JAQVLS010000123.1 GCA_028704035.1 Desulfotomaculaceae bacterium
GCTCCTCCATAACCTGGTCCGAAGGGCGCTTTGTGCCGGCTGCGGAAATAATAGACCAGCGGAACAGATAAGTTGGCCAATTGTCGCCTGTTGGGATGCCTTGCGGCGGCGGTCCCGCTAAATATTACCGCTTTAAAGATGCTGCGGGAACTGTTGGCTTTATCACCTCCATGAGCGATCATTTCTGTGAAAGCTGTAACCGCCTGCGCCTGACTGCGAGCGGCGGACTGAGGCCGTGCCTTTACGATGAGCGAGAAGTGGATTTGAAGACTCCACTGCGCGAAGGAGCGGAAACCAGGGAAATAGCCGAATTGATTATGGATGCGATAAGTATAAAACCAGACCGCCATCATATGCTCGAAGGGTGGAAGGACAAGCATATGAGCATGTCTCAAATTGGGGGATAATTCATTAAAGATGAAATATTTCTGGTTATTTAGTTTGAAACAGTAAAAAATAAGTATTGCTATCTTTATCGAAATATGAGAGTAAATTTGCAAATCAGTTCCTGTGAAAAAAGGAGATACGGCTAACATGGGAATAATTAAGGCAGTATGCACAAGCCCCGAAAAAGGAATGCGAAAAAAAGACACGGGAGAAGGAATACTGGTTAAGGAGTATGGCTTGCAGGACGACGCGCACGTTGGCCCCTGGCACCGCCAGGTCAGCCTTTTGGCGCTTGAAAGCATAGAAAAGATGCGGGCGATGGGTTTGGATGTCGGACCTGGAGATTTTGCCGAGAACCTTACCACAGAGGGAATAAACCTAGTTGATTTGCCCATTGGTACACGATTGAAGATTGGCGGCGAGGCGGTTGGTGAAGTTACCCAAATTGGCAAGGAGTGCCACAATCGCTGCGCTATCTACTATCAGGCCGGTGATTGCGTTATGCCTAGGGAGGGAATTTTTATCAGAGTGATCGAGGGTGGGCCGGTTAAAACCGGCGATACCATTGAGGTTATATAATAAAGCGTCGTCAGACAGGTTTGAAGTATAAGTGAGATAATAAGATAATGGAATAAACCTGGGGCGGCTGAAAAGCCGCCCCAGGTTGTAGACAAAGTCTCCTGTCCATATTATTTAACAGAAGATATATTTTCTTTGATTTATAGGGGTGAAATTGAATGAACATAATCAAATATGTTACACCTGAAATTATTTTTGGCTGCGGCGCACTGGCCCAAGTAGGTGATAGTGTGCTTCGGCAGGGAGCTCATAAGGTTTTCGTTGTGAGCGACGAAGGTGTGATTAACTCAGGCTGGGTGGAAAAAGCGCTATATTACCTCGATGCGGTTGGTCTTGACCACGAGGTTTACTGTAACCTTTCCAGCAACCCCAAGGATAGCGAAGTGGTTGAGGGACTGCAGAAATACCGTGAAACGGAATGTGACTCTATTTTAGCGATCGGCGGCGGCAGCCCTACGGATGTAGCCAAGGCGGTCGCCATCCTGGCCACAAATGGAGGCATAATTCAGGATTATGAAGGTGTAAACAAGGTCACTCACCCGCTCCCGCCAATGGTCGTGGTCCCTTCCACCGCCGGTGCTGGATCTGAGGTTACTCAATTTGCAATTATTGTTGACCAAAAAAGAAACCTTAAAATGACCATTATTTCTAAGTCCCTGGTGCCCGACATAGCTATAATTGATCCTCATCTGCTTATCACAAAAAGCGCCAAGCTTACAGCGGCTACCGGCATAGACGCTCTCAGCCATGCGGTGGAGTCCTTTGTGTCTCTGGCGGCAAACCCGATCACTGAGGTGCACGCCTTAACATCAATTAAGTTGATCACCAGCAACCTGAGAGAGTCTTATGCTTGCAACATAAATTTAGAGGCCAAGGAAAAGATGGCCATGGCCAGCCTGCAGGCAGCCCTTTCGTTTTCAAACGCCATCCTGGGCGCCACTCACGCGATGGTCCACCAGGTTGACGGACTTTTGGACAAGCATCACGGTGAGTCTAACGCCTGTGTCCTGCCTAATGTTATGGAGTTTAATATGATCGCCTGTCCCTCAAAGTTTAAGCAAATTGCCGTGGCTTTGGGCGAAGAGGTTACAGGCCTCAGTACCTGGACTGCCGCCGAAGCGGCGATTAAAGCAGTCCGCCGGCTGATTAAAGATATTGGCCTGGTTGAAGGGCTGGCCAAGGTGGGACTTGAACATGATGCTCTGCCCTTATTGAGCAGGAATGCGCTCAATGACGCCTGCCTGATCACCAATCCCAGGGATGCTGATGAGCATGATATACATGAAATATTCATAAAGTCTATGTAGAATCCGGGTTAGGAGGGTTTTGGAGAAATGTTTAAAGAAAAAATGAAATTAATTGAAAACCTGACCGGGGTTAATTCTTCCAAATTAAATTATTATGTTGAATTAAAAAAAAGGAATGAAGAAATAGTAAAACAAAACAACCGTCTTGAGATAATCAACCAGTTAGTGCGTGATATTAATATTGACATGACAATTAGGGATATCATCAAGAGGGTTTACTCTAAATTGCCCCTGGCGATACCCTGTGATTTCCTGGGCCTGGTTTTAACTGCAGAGGATGAATTGTATATAAAAGCCATAATGCCTGCAACTTTTAAATGCGAAGGCACTATACCGCAAGAATCCTTCCTATGGGAATGCTTTAGGAATGGTGAGGCACAGATTTTTGAAAACGTAAACCCTGATGATCTGTTTGTTGATGGCAGGACGGAGTTGGAGGGCCGGGTCGGATCTTTGGCGGCGGTATCGCTTATTGTTAAGGGGAGCGCACAGGGATTGCTGCTGGTTGGGAGCAAAATAAGCTCAGCCTATACCCCCTCCGAGTTGGTCTTTGTGCAGCAGCTGGCGGATCAGCTGGCTATCTGTATTCTAAACGCCAAGCTGTATAAACAGGTTTTTCGGGCTAAAAGCGAATGGGAAACCACATTTAACGCTGTAACTGAGCCAATGGTTTTAATCGACAGGAGTTTTAACATTGTCCGCAGTAATAACCGGTTTCCCATAGAATGTGATTCCAGCGAAGGAAATGATAAAGTCCAGAAGTGCTATAAAAGGATTTGGGGGCAGGACAAAAAATGTGACGAGTGCATGATGGATGAAACCGTCAGGACCAGGAAACCTGCCTACAAGAGGTTCAGGATGGACAAGGGCAAGATATATGATATTTTTTATTACCCTGTTATCAATGAATATAACCAGATCGTGGGGATCATTCACCATGTGAAGGATGTCACGGAAAAGACCAAGATAGAAGTCCAGTTGATGCAGTCGGCCAAGCTGGCGGCAATCGGTGAAATGTCGGCAGGGGTTGCCCATGAACTGAACAACCCTATGACTGTAATCATAGGCACAGCGCAGATGATGCAGAGAGAAGTGTACGAGGAGAGCCCGGAGAGCGAGTTTTTAAATGACATTATAAACTGCGGGCTGCGCTGCAAAAAGATTATCCAAAATCTCCTGACCTTTTCCAGGCAGGATGAATATCCTTTCGCACCCACTGACATTAACGAAGAGCTGGAACGGGTGTTGAGCCTGGTTAATTACCAGATAAACAAAAATAAAATTCAAATTGTGCAAAGCTTATCTCCGGACCTGCCCAAAATTAACGCCAACGGCCATCAGATCCAGCAGGTGCTTATAAATTTCTTGCTGAATGCCCGTGACGCCCTGGAGGGCATGGAGCGGGAAAAATTAATTGAGATAAGTACGTCTGTAAGAGAGGATGACGACGGGAAAAAGTGGCTGCTGGCCACTGTTCGGGACAACGGTATCGGTATTGAGAAGGAGAATCTTTTAAAAATCTTCAATCCTTTTTATACTAATAAGAACTCGATCAAAGGTACCGGCCTGGGGCTTTCAGTCAGTCTTGGGATAGCCGAAGCACACGACGGTACCATTGAGGTGGAAACAGTTCTTGATGAAGGCAGTTCCTTCTCCCTGGTACTGCCGGTAGAAACAGATGAATGCTGAAGGGTTTTCTTGATCTGAATACTCACGGGAGGTGTTGTTTTTGCCGGATGCACAGATTTTAATCATAGATGACGAGGTGGAAGTGGGCACTTTTTTTCGCCGCCTTCTGCAGAAGAAAGGCTATAGTGTTACTGTCGCCTTAAATGGCGTGGAAGCAATGAGGGCCATCCAGGAAAACAGGTTCAATGCAGCCCTAGTTGACCTGAAACTGCCTGATACCGACGGCCTGTACCTGCTCCAGCAAATCAAGAACCTCCAGCCAGGTTGTGAAGTGATCATCATGACCGGTTACAGTACAACCAGGATCGCTGTAAAAGCCATTCAACTCGGGGCCTTTGACTACCTGGAGAAGCCTTTCGATGATATTGGCGAACTGGAGATACTGATCCAAAATGCAGTGGATTATGATATACGCAGTCACGAAGACGGGCCGGCAGCGGAGTGGTCCGCTCTCGCTGAACGGACAGGCTTTCAGGTGGGCATTTCCCAGATCATGCAAAAGCTGGTATCAATCGCTTATAAAATAGCAAAAAAAAATATCAACGTCTTAATCCAGGGTGAAACAGGTACGGGTAAAGAAGTGCTGGCAAGATTCATTCACGCGGCCAGCAACCGGTCGGAGCAGATCTTTATCCCGGTGAACTGTGGTGCGCTGCCGGAAAACCTTCTGGAAAGTGAATTGTTTGGCCATGAAAAAGGATCTTTTACCGGTGCTGCTAATTTACACAAGGGAATTTTTGAACTGGCCAACCGGGGCACTCTTTTTCTGGACGAGATCGGAGAAGCCAGCCCGGTTATTCAGGTAAAACTGCTTCGTGTTTTGGAGACCGGTGAATTTATGCGCGTGGGCGGCGAGAAGCCGGTTAAGACAGATGTTCGTGTTATCGCCGCAACCAATACTGATTTGGAGAAGGCCCTGGAAAGTAAGACATTTCGTGAGGACCTTTTTTACCGGCTTGACGTAGTAAGGCTGGAACTGCCGCCGCTGAGAGAGCGCCGTGAAGATATACCGCTTTTAGTGGAGTATTTTGTTAATAAAACCAATCCGGATTTATCCATTGCAGCTGACACAATGCGCCTGATTTGCAATTACTCCTGGCCGGGGAACTTAAGAGAACTGGCCAATACGGTCAGCCAGGCGGTAGCCCTCTGTGACGGGGATACTATCCTGCCTGAACATATGAGCGGCAAAATTTTACTGGCGTATGCAGAAAAACCTGTTTTGCCCGGTCAGTTATATTCTCAATTGGAAGGAAAAGAAGAAACAACTGTAACACACAATCTGGCAAGCATGCTCCTTGGGACCGGCATTGACACGTTTGATCAGATTGAAGAGGCTAAACTGTCCGAACTGCTGGAACAGCTG
>JAQVLS010000124.1 GCA_028704035.1 Desulfotomaculaceae bacterium
TTTTGCTATGCAGGGCCCGATAAATACCACCACACAGCCGGGGTATTGCTTTTTCAGCAGCCTTCCGTGGGCGATCACAGGAGAAACCAGGGGAGATAAATAAGGGAGAAGATGTGTGTAATGCTGTTCAATAAGGTTGACTACCGCCGGGCAGGCGCTGGAAATGACCGGCACCTGCCTGTCAATATGGTGATGTTCAATAGAGATGAGTTCCGCTCCTACCGCAGTCAGCCCAACATAGGAGAAGCCCAGTTTTTTCAGCAGACCCGGCAGTACCAGAGGCTGGGGCAGCGGCAGATGGACCGGGAAAGAGGGCGCAACGCTGGCGACTACCCTGATGGACTCATTTGCCAGGAGATCCTTTATCTCCGACATGTCGTTTTTAACCACCTTTGCCTTTTGCGGGCAGACTACGGTACAATGGCCGCACTGTACACAGATTTCCTCTATGACTTTGGCGTGGGTCTGGATATTGTTAGGGCCGGAATTTATACAGATTGCCTTGAGCGGACATGAACGGACACATTTGTAACAGTCACGGCATTTTGCATCATTTGTTTTAATTAAAGACATTCAGCAGCCCCCTTTATAATCGGTAAAATCTCTTGTCCAAATAATTCCTCAATGTCTTTTGGAGCAATCCCTGTAAAGAGTTTTTCCCCAACCATGACAGTCACCCCGCCGGTGCACTTATCGTGGCAAAAACAGCCCTTTAGTAGAACTTTATCTTCCAGTTGCAACTCAGCTATTAATTTTTCTATTTCAGCTATGATTATTTTTGAACCTCGTAAGAAACAGGAACTCCCAACGCAAACCTGTATAATAAGCAAAAAAAACCCTCCCTAATGAACCTACTGCTAAACTTTATAAAAATACGGCGTTTTTGTTGTATATAAGGGTAAAACCCTTATATATTAAAATCCCGACACCACCTTATTATAAATTTTTATTAAAACAAAGAAAGCAATCAATATTTGGCTTTTGGTATAAATACTGACAATAATGTAAAGACCATAAATGCAAAAAAACCCGACTGCGGGATAAAAAATTAAACTAATATAAAACAAAACCTATATTTTTATAAGTTCATCTGACCACTGACCGGGAGCACGCGGTGGCGCGCTGGTCAGGGATATGTCCGGCGCCAGGTAGCGCCGGGCGTTTTGCTCAGCCCTACGGGGCTCATTGTCTTCTTCGCTCAGATGCCCGAGTACAACCAGTCTGCACCTGCTGAGATCCAGCGATTGAAGCACCTGCCCGCACTGCTCATTGGAAAGGTGACCGGTACGGCCGAGGTTGCGCCTGATGACGTGCCGGGGTTTGGCTGACAATTTATACATTTCTACGTCATGGTTCGATTCTATGTAAAGGTAATCAAGACAACTAAACGCTTCCCGGCAGCTGTCAGGTACGTAACCTGTGTCAGTGATGAAACCCATCCGTTCACCGTCTGCGGAAATTGTAAAACCCACTGTTTCAACATCGTGAGATAGTTTGAAAGGGGTTAAGGACAGTCTGCCGATTTTGCCTGCCACGTATGGTTCAAGCACCCGGAACCCGGGAGGTTTGTAAAAAATGCAGCGTTCGTTCACTTGCTTTAAAACACCTGCGGTAGAGTATACGGGTATGTCTCTCAGCTTGAGTAAATATTTAAGGCCGTATATATGGTCTGTGTGGCAGTGGGTCACCAATACCGCGTCGATATCATGCGGGGAAAGACCGGCTCTGTCTAGAAAAGGCTTAATGTCTCTTTTTCTGAGACCACAGTCTATCAGAATACAGGTGTCGCCGCCCTGTACAACCACGCTGTTGGCATAGCTGCAGGATGAAAGAGTGCAAAATTTCAAAAAGATTCCTCCCGCCAAATGTATATATTAACATTTGACGCTGGTCCGGCTATTCCTTCTCTTGAAAAACCCGGTCGCTTAAAACTTAAACAGCATGTCAAAAACCAGACATTTTTCCTCAGGTTTTGCTAAAATTTTTGCAAAACGAATTAGAAAGAAGGAAAATTGCTAAATTTAAAGAATTTTAAGAAGTTGATGTTATTAAACGGTTCCATGTATTTTATGCGGGGAGGGAGCCTTTTTGCTTTTGGAGAATAGACCCAGAATAACTAACTTGTGGTCGAAAGTTGTCGACGGGGAAAATGGAGAATGGTTGTCCAGGGTAATTGTCGAGTCGACCAGGCCCTATGAATACACGTTAAAAGAGGTTAACGGCAGTATCTTGCTGGAATGTTCCGGCGCCGAAATAAACATGCCCGAGGGAAAACTGGAGATTAATGACGGACTGCTGCGTGAAATCAATATAGCGCAGACGGGACATGACACGGTCAGGGTGCAGTTGTCGCTGGATCATCCGGCTATGTTCAAACATGCCGTGTATAAAGAATTTCCTTCTCGACTGGTGATAAGCCTGGATCGTTTGTTTATAACCGGGTTGCTGTCCGGTAAAAAAATTGTGGTTGACCCCGGCCATGGAGGCAAGGATTTTGGCGGCAGAGGGCAGGTCAGCCTTCTGGAAAAAGATGTAGTTATGCCGATTGCCAATAACCTTGAAAAGATTTTAAAAAAAACAGGGGCAAAGGTTACATTAACCAGGAGCGGTGACAAAGACATCTCAGGAGAAGAAAGGGCGACCCTGGCGCTTAATGTCAATGCTGACGCTTACATCAGCATACACACAAACGCCAGCGCAGACAACAGTGTTGTTGGAGCTGCCACTCTTTACGCGCCCCATGACAATGGCAGCGAGAAACTTGCTATATATATACAGGAAGAAATCGTTAAGAAATTGAAGGTCAGGGACAGGGGGACAGCGGGCCAACCTGGCCTAGCCCGAATGGACAAAGGAATACCTGCCGTGGAAGTTGAGGTCGTGACGATCACGAATATCGTGGAAGAGGTATTCCTGCGCGGCCTGACGATTCAGGAGAGGGCCGCAGAGGGCATTTTGAACGGTTTGATAAAATACTTTGCCTTTGACAGGCTGAATGCAAAAGGTGATAAAAAGTGATTGCTGGAAGAATATCAATTAGGACTCATATCATCACGGAGAAAGACGATATTGCCGATGTCGTAAAACAATATACCGGGAAAATCGCATCGCCGGGCGATATTGTGGCAATTGCTGAAAGTGTTGTAGCGATCAGCCAGGGCAGGGCGATCCTGCCGGACGTGGTTAAGCCGGGTATACTAGCCAAAATTCTATGCCACTTTCCCGGCAAGGAAGGCAGCCTGGCTGCCCCTCCCTCCATCCAGGTGGCGATGGAGGAGGTCGGCACCGCTCGTTTTCTGTTAGGGGTGGCGGCGGCGGGCTTGGGTCGGCTGATTGGCCGGCGGGGTGATTTTTACCGGGTTGCCGGCAGACAGTTGGCCCTGATAGATGACTTCGCCGGCACGATGTGGCCTTTTGACCGGCATATTGTACTGGGCCCGAAAGACAATCAGAAAGTTGTGGACAGGATCAAACAGGTTACCGGGGTGGACGCTGTTATCACCGATATTAACGACATCGGTAAAGTAGATATCCTGGCCGCGACTGACGGAGTTGACGAGGAAGCGCTGACCAGCTATCTAAAAGATAACCCGCATGGTAATGATGATCAACAGACACCGATCGTGGTGCTGGTGGCGCCTGAAAACATGCAGAAAATAAATGCTGCCGCGCAGCAAGGCGAGGAGAATGATCTGAATAAATGATTTTAGACCAGAACAAAACGCCGCTATTTGACGCTGTTAAATATCATGTCAAAAGAAATGCGATCCCGCTGCAGATACCAGGACACAAGCACGGACACGGTCTGGTGGAATACAGGGAATTTGTCGGCGAAAACGTCCTTAAGATGGATTTGAACGAGACTCGCGGCATCGATATGATCTGGGACCCGGTCTCAGTTATCGCAGAGGCGGAAAAACTTCTGGCGGCCGCAACAGGAGCCAACCATGCTTATTTTTTAATTAACGGGACGACCTCCGGCGTGCAGGCCATGATTATGAGTTCCTGTACACCCGGTGATCAGATTATCCTGCCCAGAAATGCCCACAAGTCTATTTTTAATGGACTGATCCTGAGCGGGGCCAACCCGGTTTATGTCCAGCCGGAAATTGACGATTACCTGGGCATTGTTACCGGCATCACGGCTGAAGGTGTGCGGGAAGCCATCGACCGAAACCGGGACGCCAGGGCGGTTATGGCCATCAACCCGTCTTATTATGGGGTTGCCTCTGAACTAAAACAAGTTGTAGAAACAGCGCACGGCAGCTGTATCCCGGTGCTGGTGGACGAGGCGCACGGCACTCACATGTGCTTTCATCCTCATTTCCCGGTATCCGCCATGGAGGCCGGAGCTGATATGAGCGCCGTCAGCCTGCATAAAACAGGCGGTTCTATGACCCAGAGTTCCGCGCTTCTCGTCGGCAGCATTAAGATCAATCCCAATTATATTAAACAGGTGCTTAACCTTACCTATACGTCCAGCCCGTCGTATGTACTGCTGTGTTCCCTGGACGTGGCCAGAAAGCAGTTGGCAACGTGCGGCAGACAAATGCTTGACCGCATTTTGGAACTTGTCCACTGGACCAGGGCAGAAATCAATAAAATCGACGGTCTGTTTGCCCCTGACAAAAATTATTTTGAAAAGGACGGCAAATTCAGCTTCGATGATACAAAGCTTTTGGTCAGTGTGCAGAAACTGGGCCTGACCGGGTACGAGGTGGAAGAAATGCTGGCCAAAAATTACAATATATTGATCGAGTTGGCCGACATGTACAACATCCTGGCCATCATCAGCCTGGGGGAGAAAGAAGAATTCCTGCAGTCTTTTGTGGCCGCCCTGCGGGACATCGCTGCCCAAGCCAAAAGGAAAGAAGTAAAAAGAATAGAAACGGTCCAGTTCAGTCCGGAAGTGGTAATGCCGCCCAGGGACGCGTTTTTCAGTAAAAAAAGGTCTGTTCCGCTGGAACAGTGTGCCGGAGAAATTGCCGGGGAAATGGTTATGGTTTATCCTCCCGGGATTCCCCTGGTCAGCATGGGAGAGATCATTACTGCGGACATTATTGATTATGTTAAGATGCTCAAGGCAGAGAGGTGCACGATCCAGGGAACTATTGACCCGATTGTGGACAATATTATGGTGTTGGATAAGTAAAAATTTAAAGAAATTATTGGCGATATGGCGTATGTCAGCGAAGATAACCTTAATATATGCGAAGAAAACGGCGTGACACTTTTTGCTAAAACGAACTCCGCTGTGGCAGCCGCAGCCGCCTTTGCGCTGGATGAAGGTTTTTCTTTCCGAGATCG
>JAQVLS010000002.1 GCA_028704035.1 Desulfotomaculaceae bacterium
GCAGGCAGTTACAACTGTGAAGAATATTTTTGTGCGGGTGGGGCGTACCGGCGTTCTTACACCCACCGCAGAAATGGAGCCGATACGGGTAGCCGGCACTACGGTAAGCAGAGCCACTTTACATAATGAAGACAACATACGCGAAAAAGACATACGCATCGGTGACAGGGTGATGATCCAGAAAGCAGGGGATATAATTCCCGAGGTCATTGCCGTCCTGCCGGATGAAAGGAAAGGTGATGAAAAGGTCTGGACTATGCCGTTAGAATGTCCTTCATGCGGCTCCAGGGTCATGCGGGCGGCAGGAGAGGCTGCGGTACGCTGTACGAACATGGCCTGCCCGGCCCAACTGTGGGAGGGACTAATCCATTTTTCCTCACGTCATGCCATGAACATAGCCGGACTGGGCCCGGCTATGCTTGCCCAGGTCCTGGCCGGCGGGCTGATTCATGATCCGGCGGATCTTTACCACCTGCGTTATGAAGATCTCGTTGTCCTGGAGAGGCTGGGGCCAAAATCAACACAAAATTTATTAGGGGCTGTGGAGGCAAGTAAAAAAAATTCCCTGTCAAGGCTGATTTTTGCTTTGGGGATCCGCCATGTGGGCGAGCGGGCGGCAAAGATATTGGCTGCTCACTATGACTCTCTTGAGGCTTTGATGAGCGCCGGCGAGGATGAACTGCTGGTAATTCCCGAAATTGGACCCAAGATAGCTTCCAGCATTGTTTCATTTTTTGCGGCAGCGCAGAACAGGCAGGTTATTGATAAGCTTGTCCAGGCGGGCGTCAATACCCGGGCGGAAAGAAACAGCGGCGCCGGGGCCGGGTCGCTGGCCGGGAAGGTCTTTGTCCTGACCGGCGCCCTGGAGAGTTTTACCCGCCAGGAGGTGCAAGAAGCAGTAGAAAGACAGGGCGGGAAAGTATCTGCCGGCGTCAGCCGCAGCACTGATTATGTCGTGGCAGGAGAAAAACCCGGCTCTAAATATGATAAAGCCCTTGCTTTGGGGGTTCCCATCCTGGATGAAAAGGAATTCAAAGATTTAGCCGGTATTGAATGACAATTGGGGACAGCATATATAGGAGAAGGTGAGATTTTTGATCACAAAGAAAGATATTGAACACGTTGCCCTGTTGAGCAGGCTGGAATTGACCGGGCCGGAGAAAGACATGTATACCAGGCAGTTAAATGATATTCTGAACCATTTTCAATTTCTCGCACGTCTTGATACGGAAAATGTACAACCTACCGCCCATGTGCTGCCTTTGCAAAATGTTTTTCGCGAGGACTGGGTAGGACGACATATCTCGCGGGAAGACGCCCTGGCCAATTGTCCTGACCGGGAAGAGAATTATTTTAAAGTGCCGAAAATTGTTTAAGCATAATAAATCAGGCCCGGTTTGGTCAACCTGCGACTTTTCGGGAGGCGAGTGATTTGCAGCTCTTTCTGCTTACTGCACATGAAATGCATGATCTCTTAATAAAAAAAGAAATTTCGGCAGAAGAATTAAACAAGGCTGTCTTTGCCCGGATTGATGCTGTTGAGGAGCAAATCGGGGCTTATATAACCAGGACAAGGGAAAATGCTCTTGCCCAGGCCCGGGCAGTCGACAGGCAAATCAGGCATGGCGAGAAGATCTCTCCCCTTTCCGGCATCCCCATAGCAATAAAAGATAATATATGCACTGACGGTATCAAAACTACGGCTGGTTCGAAAATCCTGTCCAATTTCATTCCGCCTTATAGCGCCACTGTTGTTAAGAGATTGGAAGCCGTCGGCGGTGCGATAGCCGGCAAGGCTAACCTGGACGAATTTGCGATGGGTTCTTCCAACGAAAACTCAGCCTTTTTTGCAACTAGGAACCCATGGGATACCAGTAGAGTACCGGGCGGCTCCAGCGGGGGCTCCGCAGCAGCAGTAGCCGCCGGTGAAGCTGTTTGCGCGCTTGGTTCCGACACGGGGGGCTCCATCAGACAACCAGCCTCGTTTTGCGGTGTTGTCGGCATGAAGCCTACTTACGGCGCAGTTTCACGTTACGGTTTGATTGCGTACGCTTCTTCCCTTGACCAGATTGGGCCTTTTGCCAGGGATGTTACCGACTGTGCCTTAATGCTGAATGCCATCTGCGGCCACGACCCGCTGGACTCTACCTCGGCTAAATACCAGGTGGTAGATTACACCGGTTTTTTAACGGACGATGTACGCGGCATGAAATTGGGTGTGCCCGAAGAATACATGGCGGAAGGAACAGACCCGGCAGTGCGCTGCGTCATCTTAAAAGCTATGAAGAAATTAGAGTCTCTCGGCGCCGTGGTGGAATACACCTCCCTTCCTCATGCTGAATACGCCCTGCCCACATATTATTTGATCGCCCAGGCCGAAGCCAGTTCGAACCTGGCCCGCTATGACGGGGTGCGTTACGGCATGCGCGCCAAAGGTGCTGAAGATGTAATCGACATGTTTATGAAGACCCGCAGTCAGGGGTTCGGCAATGAGGTTAAAAGAAGAATCATGCTGGGAACATACGTGCTTTCAGCGGGATACCACGATGCTTACTACCTGAAGGCGCTCAAGGCACGGACCCTGATTATAGGGGACTTTGACCGCGTTTTTAAAAAATACGACCTGCTCCTTTCACCAGTTTCATCTACCACAGCATTCCGCATCGGTGAGAAAATGAATAATCCCCTGCAGATGTACCTGTCTGATCTCTGCACGAGCTCAGTAAACCTGGCCGGCATACCGGGGCTATCAATTCCCTGCGGTTTAGCCGGAGGTTTACCCGTCGGCCTACAGTTGATCGGTAGGCCCTTCGACGAGGGTAAGCTGCTCCGGGCGGCATACACCTTCGAGCAGAATACTGACTATCACAAACAATTTCCGGAGCTGTAAAACAGATTATTTTCACAGGATTAACAAGATTTTAGAAAGCTGTATCCCCATTCCTTATTTGGACATACATCATCAGCAAAAGGAATATCCATAACAGAGCCGTGTCCCATAACAATGCAGGGCGGAACCTGTATACGATTTTGATGGTGTATAATAAGTATATGTACTTGTATCCCATAACAATATAGGGCGGGTTTAGAGTAGATTAGAGGAGGATTAAAACCTTGCCTCAGTATGAGACAGTGATTGGTCTGGAAGTGCATGTAGAGCTAAAAACCAGGGCGAAGATATTCTGTGATTCCACCACCGAATTCGGTGGAGCGCCGAATACCCATGTCTGTCCGGTCTGTCTTGGTCTGCCGGGAGTTCTCCCCGTAGTAAACAAGAAGGTAGTAGAGTACGCCATCAGAGCTGCCCTGGCGCTTAATTGTAAAATAGCCAGGTTTTCTAAATTCGACCGGAAGAATTACTATTATCCCGATATGCCTAAAAACTATCAAATCTCTCAGCATGACTTACCCATCGCCAAGCACGGCTACCTGAAAATCGACACGGAAAACGGGGCAAAGAAAATCGGCATCACCCGCCTCCATATGGAAGAGGACAGCGGCAAACTGGTGCATCAGGGGACCATTACCGCCTCACCCTTCTCTCTGGTGGATTACAACCGGGCCGGCGTGCCTCTGATTGAAGTCGTCTCCGAGCCGGACCTGCGTTCGCCGGAAGAAGCCCGCCAGTACATGGAAAAACTCAGGGCAATTATTCTGTATACCGGCATTTCCGACTGCAAGATGGAAGAGGGAAGCCTGCGCTGTGACGCCAACATATCAGTCCGGCCTGTTGGGACGGACGGGTTCGGCACTAAGGCGGAAATAAAAAATCTCAACTCTTTTAAAGCCCTCCAGCGGTCACTGAACTTTGAAATAGAACGTCAGATCAAGACACTAGAGGCCGGCGGGAGGATCATCCAGGAGACCCGGACCTGGGACGAAGGGAAGGGTGAGACCCTGTCGCTGCGCAGCAAGGAACACGCGCACGACTACCGTTACCTGCCCGACCCGGACCTGGTCCCTCTGCTGATAGACCGACAGTGGGTGGAAGATATCTGCGGTTCCCTGCCGGAACTGCCTGACCATCGCAGGGAGCGCTATATAAAAGAATACGGTCTGCCGGATTATGACGCGGCGATCCTCACCAACACCAAGGAGCTGGCCGATTATTTTGAGGACTGTGTAAAGGTCTGCCCGAATCCCAAGGCAGTGAGCAACTGGATCATGGGCGATTTCACCAGGCTGCTTAATCTGCACGGTTTGGAAATAACCGAATGCAAAATAACGCCGCAAAACCTGGCTTCCCTGCTGGGCTTGATTGAGCAGGGCACTATCAGCGGCAAAATCGCCAAAACTGTCTTTGCTGAAATGTTCGCCGGCGGCACGGATGCCGAAACCATCGTTAAAGAAAAGGGTCTGGTCCAAATCAGCGATAAAGGCGCTGTCATCGCCATAGTGGAAGAAGTGCTGGTCACTAACCCCGGGCCGGTGGCGGATTTTAGAGCCGGCAGGGAGCGCGCCTTGGGATTTTTGGTCGGCCGGGTGATGAAGGCTACGCAAGGCAAGGCAAATCCTGAACTGGTAAATAAGCTGCTAAGAGAAAAACTTTAAATAGCTCCAAAGAGGCGGAATTTCGCGTAAAAAATCCTTAAAACACACCGGCTAATATGATGATCGGGGGGTGGATATCATCGTCATGGACTGGTTTGCAGATAATTGGGGACTGTGTTTAGGTTTTGCCGTCGCCCTTTTTATCGCGTGGATGGTCACTTTCAAGCAGGAATTTG
Source organism: Desulfotomaculaceae bacterium (assembly GCA_028704035.1). Taxonomy (GTDB): domain Bacteria; phylum Bacillota; class Desulfotomaculia; order Desulfotomaculales; family Pelotomaculaceae; genus Syntrophopropionicum. The sequence continues at coordinate 4,728 of JAQVLS010000002.1, forward strand.
AATCGCACAAAGAAAGAGGAAAAGCTGATAGTAAAACAGCTAAACGGGGCAATTCCAAAAAATCATGAAACAAAAAAGAAGACGGGCGGGGGGACATTATATCCGGCTGTCACAAACCAGGAAAGAAAGAAGCCTGCAGGACAGCAGCTAAAAATGCTGAGCCGGCGGGTTCTTTTATTACTAAGATATAAATACCATAGGGTTTTAACTATTTTGCCAGTAGGTTTTATGATAATATTTAAAATGCATACCAGATGCCGCCTTGGATTTTATTAATAAACAGTTGATTAAAGGATGATAAATAATGGACAAAGACATAATTATTGTGGACACTACGCTGAGAGACGGGGAACAGACTGCGGGAGTCGTGTTTGCCAACAGGGAAAAGGTGCGGATTGCCAGACTTTTAGATGAATTGGGAGTGCAGCAAATTGAAGCCGGCGTGCCGGTTATGGGCGGGGACGAAAAAGAAGCGATCAGGGCCATCTGCCAAACCGGTTTGAAGGCGAGCATAATGGGCTGGAACCGTCCCGTGATTAAAGATATTGAAGCCTCTATAGATTGCGGCGTAGACGCGGTCGCCATTTCCATTTCTACTTCCGACATCCACATCAAGCATAAGTTGAACACAACACGGGAAAGGGTCCTGGAGCAGATGACGCAGGCTACCCTCTTTGCCAAAAAAGAGGGAATGGAGATTTCAGTTAATGCTGAAGACGCTTCACGCTCCGATATGAACTTTCTAATTGAGTTTGCCAAAGCTGCGAAGGAAGCAGGAGCAGACCGCTTGCGCTACTGTGACACCGTAGGCATTATGGAGCCGTTTTTAATTTATGAACGGATCAAAGAGATCAGGCAGGCGGTAAATATCGATATTGAGATGCATACCCATAACGACTTTGGCATGGCTACGGCCAACGCTCTGGCTGGTGTCAGAGCGGGGGCCAGGCACATCGGGGTTACCGTCTTAGGCCTCGGTGAAAGGGCGGGCAACGCTGCCCTGGAAGAGGTCGTTATGGCCTTAAAGCACCTGCACAATACGGACCTTAATTTTAAGACAGAAATGCTCCTGGAATTGGCGGAATACGTTTCCCGGGCGTCGGGCCGGAAATTGCCCAGGTGGAAGGCTATTGTGGGCAAGAATATGTTTGCTCACGAATCAGGTATTCACGCTGATGGGGTGCAAAACAACCCCAAGAATTACGAAGCGTTTCATCCGGAAGAAATAGGCCTCTTGCGTCAGATTGTCATCGGCAAACATTCCGGCACTGCGGCTTTGAAAACTAAATTCACCGAGTTCGGCATAGTCCTGACCGACAGCCAGGCCTCCGATCTGCTGCCTAAAATCCGCTCATATACGGTCTCTATCAAAAGACCGCTTTTTGACAAGGAATTAATGTATATCTACGAAGATTTTTTCGGAAAGGGGGATTAAATTGGGCCGGACGATTATAGAAAAGATCCTTTCATCAAAGAGCAGGCAGGAAGCGTATGCCAACGATATCGTTGTGGCCGGTGTTGATTATGTCATGGGCCAGGACGGTACCGCCCCTTTGGCCATCAGGGCTTTTAACGATATGGGCGGCGCGAAGGTTTTTGACCGGGAACGTGTTGCCTTCGTGATTGACCACAGCGCGCCCAGCCCAAACGAAGGGGTTTCCGCACTGCACAAACTGATGAGGGAGTTTGCCGGGGCCAGAGGGTTTCGCCTGTATGACATCGGCGAAGGCGTGTGTCACCAGATCCTGCCTGAGAGCGGGGTGGTGGGCCCTGGGTGCCTGGTCATCGGCGCCGACTCGCATACCTGTACCTACGGCGCCCTGAACGCTTTTTCCACCGGGGTTGGTTCTACCGACCTGGCTGGCGGTATGATCTCGGGACGGATGTGGTTTAAGGTGCCGGAAACAATAAAGTTTGTCTGTAGCGGAATACTGCCGGCGGGTGTTTACTCAAAAGACCTGATCCTTTATCTAATCGGAGATGTAACGGCAGACGGGGCTACTTACATGTCAACCGAGTATGTGGGGGACGCCATCACGGCAATGTCACAGGAGGCTCGCTTCACCATTTCCAACATGGCTATAGAGATGGGGGCGAAGGCCGGGCTGATGGAAGCGGACGAAAAGACATTCGCCTGGCTAAGGCGGTTTACCAAACGTGAATTCAAACCTGTGACCGCCGATCATGACGCTGTTTACGCCCGGATGCTGGAATATGACGTCGCCAAGCTGGAGCCGCAGGTGGCCAGACCGCACCGGGTGGATAATGTTGCCCCGGTGAGCAGGGAAGCCGGAAAGCCTGTCCAGCAGGCGGTGATCGGGACCTGCACCAACGGACGGCTGGAAGACCTGCGCATCGCCGCCGATATCCTTGGCGGGCGGAAAGTCCACCGTGAGGTCAGGCTGATCGTGGCGCCCTCTTCCCGCAGGGTCTTTTTAGACGCCATGGCGGAAGGGATTATCCACTCACTGGTGGAAGCGGGAGCGGCTCTGGTCACGCCCGGCTGCGGTCCCTGCGTGGGAACACATAACGGCGTGCCTTCTGATAATGAAACTGTAATTTCTACTGCCAACCGGAATTTTAAGGGACGCATGGGTAACTCAAACGCGGAGATTTATCTGGCCTCGCCGGCAACAGTAGCGGCCAGCGCGCTCACCGGGAAAATTACCGACCCGCGGGAGTTTCTTTAAAGAATCACTAAATAATGCTTAGGAGGTGTTTTTATGCAGTATAGCGGCAGGGCTCATAAATTTGGGGATGACGTAAATACCGAGTACATTATATCCGGCAAGTACAAGTTCAAAACCTTGGACATGAAAGAACTGGCCAAACACGTGATGGAGGACCTTGCTCCCGGTTTCTATGAAAAAGTCACCGCCGGTGATTTCATTGCCGCCGGTACAAATTTTGGTTGCGGGTCATCCAGGGAGCAGGCTCCCCTGGCCATCAAGTATGCCGGTGTGGGGGCGGTTCTGGCCAAATCATTCGCCCGTATTTTCTACCGCAACGCTATTAACACCGGTTTGCCCGTGGTGGAATGCGATACGGACCAGCTGGACCCGGGCGACGAGCTGTTCATTGACCTTAATGCAGGTGTAATTACCAACAGGACCAAAGGAACCACCATACCGATCAAGCCGCTGCCCGAAGTAATGATCAGGATCCTGAACGACGGAGGACTGGCGGCGCATTTCAAAAAATACGGCGGATTTAACCTTTAGTTAGGGGAGACAGGATTTATATGGCGGAAAAGATTCAAATGGCAGTCCCCTTGGTAGAGATGGACGGCGACGAAATGGCCGGAATTATCTGGCAGCAGATCAAAGACATCCTGCTGACGCCTTACATAGACTTAAAAACAGTGTACTATGACCTGGGGCTGAAAAATAGGGATGAAACAGATGACCGGATTACGGTGGAAGCTGCACAGGCTACTAAAAAATATGGCGTGGCGGTAAAGTGCGCCACCATTACCCCCAATGCCCAGCGGGTAAAGGAATATAGCCTGAGGCAGATGTGGCCAAGCCCCAATGGGACGATCAGAGCAATTTTGGACGGGACGGTTTTCCGCACTCCAATAATTGTAAAAAATATCAAGCCTTTGATCAGGACATGGAAAAGGCCGATCACTATTGCCAGGCACGCTTACGGCGATGTTTACAAGGCCGTTGAAATGAAGATTGCGGCAAAAGGTACGGCGGAATTAGTTTTTACCGGTGAAGACGGGCGGGTGTCCAGGGAGGTAATCCATAATTTTGCCGGTCCCGGTATTGTCATGGCCATGCACAATATGGACAAGTCCATTAAGAGTTTCGCCAGGGTCTGCTTTAACTACGCGCTGAACCAAAAGAAGGATTTGTGGTTTGCCGCAAAGGACACCATTTCCAAAAAATACGACCACAATTTTAAAGACATTTTTCAGGACATCTATGAGGAAGAGTATCAGGGGAAATTTTCGGAGGCGGGAATAGAATACTTTTACACTTTGATTGATGACGCCGTGGCCAGAGTGATCCGGAGCCCGGGTGGTTTTATCTGGGCTTGTAAAAACTATGACGGTGACGTGATGTCGGACATGGTAGCCACGGCTTTCGGCAGTCTGGCTATGATGACCTCGGTTTTAGTTTCGCCGGACGGCCATTATGAGTTCGAGGCTGCCCACGGGACAGTAACCAGGCATTATTATCAGTATCTTAAAGGTGCGGAAACCTCCACCAATCCGGTGGCCACTTTGTTTGCCTGGACAGGGGCGCTTAGAAAAAGGAGCGAGCTGGACGGCGCCGGCAGTTTAGGGCAATTTGCCGGTGCACTGGAACAAGCAACCGTGGACACCATAGAAGAAGGGATCATGACCAAAGATTTGGCTATACTGGCGGAAGGGGAAAAGAAAATAGTCAATACTCTGCAATTCCTGGAGGAAGTCAATGCCCGTTTGCAACGGGGCAAAATTGTACCATAGCGCCCGGTACTGCTGCTAAGACGGGACAACCTGAAAGAGATTCTAAAAGAAGGCGGAAGTCATAAAAATAAAGGACTTCCGCTTATTTATTTAATCACATTTAAATTAATTATCTGCATAAAAAAGCGTAAAAAAACCATACTAGTGTAAATAAAACCTAATTATACCATAACTGAGGAGGTGAAGCCGGATGGCTAATCCAACCAGATTCGGCGAGGGGGACGCAAAACTGCGGGCTATGCATAAGGCTGATTACCCCGGCGGGGTTGTAGTTGATCCGACACCGATTACCGCCGGCGAGGAAATCACGGTCTTTTATGACGGATTGCTGGGAAAAGAAAACGGGATGGTGTATCTCCATTACGGATTTGGGCCGCATAACAGATGGCGGACAGTGCGAAGTATCCAGATGGAGAAAACAGGCTGGGGCTGGGTAAGCGACGTGGAAATGCCGGAGATTGAAGGCAGATTCAACTTTTGTTTTAAGGACGGCGCAGATCACTGGGACAACAACAACGGAGTCAACTGGAGCTTTGAGATTCACAACGGGGGCCAGCGTTATTAAAATGAACAATCCCTGCCATAAGCCCGGTGGGGATTTTTGCTATTGTCAATTTAAATAACAAATGAATAGGGGGAAGTTTAGTGAAAGTCTTAATGTTATCCTGGGAATATCCGCCCAAAAGTGTCGGCGGACTGGCCCAGCATGTGTACGATTTGACGAACGCGTACTCAGAGCAGGGGGTGGAGGTGCACCTAATCACGGCAGGCGAGAAAGGTGCCCCGTCATTTGAGCAGGTAAACGAGGTCAAGGTTTACAGAGTGGAGCCCTATCAGGTATCTTCCCCCGACTTTGTAACCTGGGTGGCGCAGTTTAACGTCGCCCTGCTGGAAAGAGCCATTCCGCTGCTCGCCGATATACGCAGTTTTGACATCATCCACGCGCACGACTGGCTGGTGGCTTACGCGGCCAGGGCTATCAAACACGCCGGGCGGATGCCCCTGGTCGTCACCATTCACGCTACTGAATATGGCCGCAATTACGGCCTGCACAACAATGTGCAGAGGCATATCAGCGACATTGAATGGTGGCTTACATATGAAGCCTGGAAGGTTATTTGCTGCAGCCAGTACATGGAAGGAGAAATAAAACATGTTTTTCAATTGCCGCAGGACAAGGTAGCGGTAATACCAAACGGTGTGAATGTCGCCAACTTTCAAACCAGGAGCGATAAGGCCAGCCGCGGTTTTTACGCTGCACCCGAAGAGAAAATTGTCTTCTATGTGGGTAGGCTGGTTAAAGAAAAAGGCGTTCAGGTTTTGCTGGATGCGGCGCCTGAAATATTATCAAATTATCCCCAGACTAAATTTATTATCGCGGGTAAAGGGCCACATCTTGACTCTCTGAAACAGCAGACCGAATTGTTGGGAATAGCAAACAGGGTATATTTTACCGGTTATATCAGCGATGATGTCCGGAATAGTTTATACAGTTGGTCTGATGTGGCGGTATTCCCAAGCCTGTACGAGCCTTTCGGCATTGTTGCCCTGGAGGCCATGGCCGCGCGGACCCCGGTAGTAGTTTCCGACTGCGGGGGCATCAGTGAAATTGTCCGACAGGGAGTTGACGGATTAAAGGTGCGCACCGGCAACAGCCATTCTCTCGCCCGTAATATCCTGACTCTCCTAAAGAAGCCCGAGCTGGGAGAAAAGCTTAGAGAAAACGCCTATAACAGGGTTGTGGACGAATTTAACTGGCAGCACATCGCCCGTCAGACGATCTCGGTTTATAAAGAAGTGTTGAAAGCAAACCGGGCTGCTGTGTGGGAGGCGCCGGAAAGGCAGTCTGGTTTTTTCGGGCGCTTTAACCGGATGCTGACCAGGTATTCCTAGAAATATAAATTTAATAACGGAGGATTAGGTATGAAGGCTGTCATTATGGCCGGTGGTGAAGGTTCCCGTTTAAGGCCCCTTACCTGCGGCAGGCCAAAGCCAATGGTTCCGGTCCTGAACAAACCTATTATGAGCCATATTATTGCTCTATTGCAAGAGCATAGTTTCAGCGATATCGGGGTGACCCTGCAGTATATGCCCGAGGCAATCCGGGACCACTTCGGTAATGGAGCCGGGCACGGTGTGAATTTACGTTATTTCGTGGAAGATTCGCCTCTCGGTACGGCGGGAAGCGTAAAGAACGCAGCCTCGTTTTTGGATGAAACTTTTATGGTCATTAGCGGGGACGCTCTTACCGACCTGGAACTGTCTAAGGCTGTGGACTTTCATAAAAAGCAGGGCGCCATAGCGACTTTAGTTTTAACCAGGGTCGACTGCCCGCTGGAATACGGCGTGGTAATAACGTCAGAAGACGGAAAAATAACTCAGTTTCTGGAAAAGCCGGGTTGGGGAGAGGTATTCAGCGACACGGTAAACACCGGGATATATGTCCTTGAGCCGGAAGCCCTTGATTATTTCGCGCCCGGCCAGAAGTTCGATTTCAGCAAGGATTTATTTCCGCTTTTGCTCAGGGAGAAAAAGCCCCTGTTTGGCATGGTCCTGCCGGGCTACTGGTGCGATATCGGCAACCTCCAGCAGTACCTGGAAGCGCATCACGATATCCTGGCCGGAAAAGTTAAAATAAAAATGCCTGGGAAAGAGGTTGCCCCGCAGGTCTGGGTGGAGGAGGGGGCTTTTATCGATCAGGCGGCCGTGATAAAAGGACCGGCTGTAATCGGGATGAACTGCCAGATCGGGGCCGGCGCCAGAATAGAACCGTATACCCTGCTGGGCAGCGGCTGCCTTGTGCAAAGGGGCGCTTCTATAAAAAGGAGTGTCCTTTGGAACAACGTTTTTGTGGGAAACGGCGCCGCCCTGCGTGGAGCAGTTGTCGGCGGCAGAGTTCAGGTACAGGCTAAAGCGGGTATCTACGAGGGAGCTGTGGTCGGAGACGATTCAATTATTCGTGAAAATAGTCAGTTGAAACCGGATGTGAAACTATGGCCCCACAAACTGGTGGAGTCAGGCGCCACAGTGCACCGGAGCGTCATCTGGGGTACTGTTTCTCCCAAAAAAATATTTGGCTTTGAGGGCATTTCAGGTTTGGTCAATGTGGAAATTACCCCTGAAACAGCGGTCAGGCTCGGCGCGGCCTTCGGTTCGGTGAACGGCTCAGCGGCGCGCATCAGTGTAAGTTGCGACAGCTATATTGCTTCGGCCATGATCAAAGAAGCGTTGATCAGCGGCGCCCAATCAGTGGGAGCTGAGGTCCTGGGCCTGAGCGGGAGCATTACCCCAGAAAGCCGTTACGCCGTACGGTCATTGGGCTGTAGTGCCGGTATACATGTTAAGGTATCCCCAGACTCCCCGGATAAGCTGGTTATGGTTTTTATGAACGCCCGCGGCGGCAATATTTCCAGGGAACTGGAGCGCAAGGTGGAAAACGCGCTGGCCAGGGAGGATTTTCCCCGCTCTGAAGCCGGCAGACTGCACCCCCCGCAAGTTGTTAGCGAAGTTTATCACAAGTACATAGCAGCGATTTGTACAGAGCCGGATAACGCTTGTATACGCCGGGCCGGTTTTAAATTGCTCCTTTGTTATGACCGGTTAAACCTTGCCGGATATGTCGACGATCTACGCGATAAACTGGGCTTTGCGGTCGAGGATTTCCGCCCGGCCGGATTATCGGGGTTTTACAGTTGGAGCGCCTGCCAGGAAGCTCTGCTTCCTGCCCTGGCTCAAGCGGTAATTGAAAGCAGCGCCGATGCCGGCGCGGTCCTGGATCCAAATGCAGACCGCATCATTTTAATTGACGAAAAAGGCCGGGTGATCCAGGATAATCTATTGACCGCCCTGATATCACTGATTATCTTGAAAAGCCGGTCCGGTTCGGTGGTTGTGCCGGTAACTGCGCCAATGGTGATCGAATCGCTGGCTGAACAATACCGGGGCAAGGTAGTGCGGACAAAAACAGCTATCCAGGATTTTTTGGATAAGGTATTGACACAGGAGGCGGCGCCGGACAGCATATCGCAGTTTTTCCTGCACTTTGACGCACTGTCTGCCCTGGTAAATATCCTAGATTATCTGGCCAGGCATAAAATAAGGTTATCCGATCTGGTGGACGAAATACCGCAGTTTTTCATGGACAGCAGAGATGTCCCGGTGCCATGGGAAGCCAAGGGAAAAGTAATCAGACGTCTTGTCCAGGATCCTCCCGCCAGCCAGTTTGAAACACTGGACGGCATTAAAATTTACCACCCGGACGGGTGGACGCTGGTACTGCCGGATCCTGACGAACCGGTGTGCCGGGTTTTCAGTGAAGGTAGCACCATGGAAATAGCTGAATCGCTGACCGATATGTATATCAAGAAGATAAATGAAATAGCGGATTCAAAAAGCTAAAAGGCAACGGGGACTACCTCGACTCCAAAGAAATACCCGTTGGAGAGGTGTGTCCCCATTCCGCTGTCAGAGTATCGGTCAACTATGGGTATATGTTGATAGAGATGTGCCCATTCCTGAAACGATTTTATTTCCAGCCTGTGGCTTTGAAATAGTACTGGGTGGCGTCGTTTTTGTCCTTATAGGCGTGCACTTCATATTCCCGGTTCGGGTCAAGATAAAAATAGTGGCTGACGCCATTATCGTCCACGTAGTAGCACCGCTCTCCGCTCCGGTCGTATAACCATTTGAAGTTGTGTTTAATATTCCAGTCTTTACAGTCGTCGTTTTTCTTGTTGCAATAATATTTGTCAATATTGCTGTAAAAATAAGAACGCCAGCGGTCAACTATAGAGATGTTGGGACCATTATCAGGATCGGAATGGTTCCAGGCGTAGCCGTGGTCACCGAAACTAACTGACCCGCTTTGGCTGTTACCGTAAAAAACAACCCCATTAGATTGGCGGGCAATTGCCGCAGAGGAAAAAACAATTGACAAAACCAGTGTAAAGGCTACAAGCAATAAAATTTTACGCATTTTAGCATTCCTTTCTATTAATCTTTTGGTAAATAAAACTATAAAACACCCATTTATAAAAACTTATTATACGGTTAACTATAATACGTTTTATCTTAAATTCAAGCTGTAAATGGTGGCAAAATTAAGATAATCAACAAGATAATCATTTAAATAGCATCTTAACAATAGCCACGCGATTTCATTCTTCTTGGGCAACCGAAAACTTTGCATAAGATATACTAAGGCTCAACCGTTCGGTACCACCGATAGTTGAGCCCTATTTACGCGTGAAATTTTCGATTGAACCCTACTACGTCCCCCGATCTACTCGAAATGGAGAACAGTCCTCCGCCGATCTAGACGGCCTTTTCTTCCGGCGCCGGCTGCCGGTACCAGCTGTAATCCATATCGGGAAAAATATTATCCCGGAACTCCAAATCACTCAGCCAGCCCTCGTCGATCCTGTTGTTTTCTATCTCGTCGTATAGGCGGAGAAAATTATTGAGGTGGGTTTTGGTCCTTTTTACGGCGTATTCAACCATGGTGTCGGTGCTCATGATAAAAGCCCAATCGCTGCTCTGGGCCAGCATTAATTCCCGCGCCGCCTGGTTGAGCGCCCGGCGGAGTAGCCCCCTGGCGCCGTTACGCCGGTTGGCCATGGCGGTCATCATCCCGGCCGCCATGTGCAGGTGCCTGTAGATCCAGTCATTGGCCTTGCACAGCCAGACCTCGTGATAACCCTTGTTACCCCAGCTGGAAGTGCAGGGCGTCGCCACCTGGTTGCAGCTAAACTTTTTCAGGTAATCGCTGGGGGTGATTAATTCGATAATATCCTGGTCAAAGGTGATTTTTCTGATTAGATTTTCCAGCCACTGGGGGCCTTCATACCACCAGTGGCCAAAAAGTTCCGCATCATAAGGCGCGACAATGATTGGCGGTCTTTCCATCATGCCGGCCAGGTGCAGAATTTGATGCTGGCGGTTAAACATAAAATTGCCGGCATGTTCTGCTGCTTTTTCCTCTGCGCGCCGGGGGGAGTAGGGTTCTTTTTGTCCCAGTTCCACTTTTCCGGTTATTTTATAATACTTAAAACCGGTATGTACCCTTAGTCCATCAGGATGAATATAGGGTTTAATGTATTCGGAATCAAGATCGTACCCGATATCCCGGTAGAATTCCCTGTACTCATAATCACCGGGGTAACCTTCCTGGCTGCTCCAGACCTGTTTGGAAGACTCGATATCCCGGCCAAATACCGCTACCCCGGAGGGGCAGTATATGGGCGCGAATATACCGAAACGAGGCCGGTGCGACGCGTATAGCACACCATGGGCGTCGGTGAAAAAGAACTGCAAGCCATTTCTTTTCAGTATTTCATCTATGCCCGGCGCGTAAGCGCATTCGGGCAGCCAAATGCCAAGCGGCGGACGGCCCAGATGACGGGTATACAGGTCAACTGCCGCTCTCACCTGCGCGTTTACAGCTTCCGGCTGGGACATCATAAAAGGCAGGTACCCGTGCGTGGAAGCGCATGTTATAATCTCCAGCCGCCCGCAATCCTGGAATTTTTTAAAGGCGTTAACCAGGTTGCAGCCGTATTGGTCGCGAAAAATATACATAGCTTCCTGTAAGCGCTTTTTGTACATCAGAACGGTTTCATGGAAGGAGCTGCCGTATGTGCGACCTTCTTCTTTGCCGGCCAGCTCAATCAGTTTTGTCAAATGACACACATAACGATCCTGTAACAACGGATCTGTCAGCATCGTGATCAAAGGTGGGGACAGGCTCATGGTTAATCGGAAGCTGACATTGTCCGCCAGCAGTTTCTCAAAAACCTGTATTAAGGGGATATAAGTTTCAGTAATGGCTTCGTAAAGCCATTTTTCTTCCAGAAAATTTTCGTGCTCGGGGTGGCGTACATAAGGCAGGTGCGCGTGCAGTACAAGGCAGAGGTATCCTTTTGACATTAACAGGCTCCTTTCACTTCTCTGATTCCGTGTGTTAAGCGTGCCAGTTCCCCGGAGAGCTGACTCCAAGCGGGAGCACACCTTTTCTCAAGGCCAGTTCCTCAATAATCATAGGCGAACTGGTACCGTATTTAATCTTTCCTACAGATTGATAAAGTTCTTCAATCCACATCCATTCCTCGTCCAGGCGGTCGGAAAGGGAGGCGCGCGGAGTGGTGACTATATTGGAGCGTAGCAGGGTGATAAAACGGCCATCGGGAAACATGCGTCCCAGATCCACACAAAATGAATGGTCGGGCTCACCAACTTCAATATGCCAGTTGTCGATTTTTTCCTCCAGGTAATAATCAAAATATTTAAGGGCGTTATTGCCGTTGAAGGTAATGCCGGTAACGTCGTAGATCCTTAAAACCGGGTGGGTTGAGAGCCAGGCTTTTGTACCGTATGTGCCGGCAAACTCCTCTTGTTTCGTGGCTGTGATTTCCCAGTAGGCGAACAGCCAATGTGGATCGCGGGCGAGAAGGACCATGCGGTCCACCCCGTAATTGTGCGGCAGGTAAATATCCGACTCTGTTAGAGACGGCCGCTTTGTAGTGTCGGGGACGTTTATTCCCAATTCTTCCGCAGTCTCTTCAATGAACAGCGGCCGGGGCGGGTTAACATTTTTGGCCGCGCGGTGGCGCCTGGCAGGCCATAAAAAAATACCCGCTGCTACTAAAAATATTAAAGCTGAAAAAAACAAAACAAATGACATTAAGTTGTCCTCCTTTGAAATAAGAAGAAATTATCAGCCAAAAAATCGTATCGTGGTATAATTAAAATTGTACTATTCGCATGCTTTTTTTATTATTGCCCAGAAATATATGCTTTATTAGCAAAAGGTAAAACGTGCGCTTGAAAAAATATTGAAGATAAAATAGTATTTGTAATTGACAGTAAAAACCAGTTAATTTTATTAAGAATGCTCAAATAAAGGAGTTTTATTCATAAACGAAGTACAAAGTACAGAAAAGGAAAAAATCACCCCTATTTTAAAATTATTGGCAAAAAACTACCCGGACGCCGGTACATCGTTGGTTTTTGAGACACCGTTCGAACTTTTGGTAGCGGCAATTTTATCAGCGCAGTGTACAGATAAGCAGGTGAACCGCATCACCGGCCGCCTGTTTAAAAAATATAACAAGCCGCAGGATTTTGCTCGCCTGATGCCGGAGGAACTGGAGAAAGAGATTAAAAGCTGCGGTTTGTATCGCAATAAAAGCAGGTTTATTATTGAATCGGCAAGGAAGATCATTAAATCGCACGGCGGCCACGTACCCATGACCAGGGGTGAGTTAGAGGCGCTGCCGGGGGTAGGCCGAAAAACTGCGGGTGTAATTATTGGCGTGGCTTACGGTGGCAGCGCCCTGCCGGTTGACACACATGTCTTTCGCGTCGCCCGCAGGCTGGGGCTGTCAGCAGTGCGCGATCCCGTAAAGGTCGAGAGAGACCTGGCGGCCTGTGTGCCGTCTGAAGAAAGAATGCCGTTTCATCACAGGTTAATTTTTCACGGCCGAGAAATTTGTTCGGCCAGAAAGCCGGCCTGCCATAAATGCTGTTTAAAAGATTACTGCAGTTATTCCCGATTAGGAAGTGGATCATCTTGAATATAGTGCTGGTTGAGCCTGAGATACCCGCCAATACCGGAAACATTGCCAGAACTTGTGCCGTTACCGGCGCGTCGCTTCATTTAATAAAACCGCTGGGCTTTTCTACAGAGGATAAGTACCTCAAGCGGGCCGGCCTAGATTATTGGCATTTGGTGGATGTAATCTACCATGAAAGTTTTGCGGATTTTGCCGACTGCTATAAAGATGGTCAATTCTATTTCGCTACAACAAAGGCTTCCCTTTTTTACACAGAAATTTTGTATAAAACAGACGGGTTTTTAATTTTTGGCAGAGAAACCAGGGGTTTGCCCCCGGAAATACTGGACGGCTGCCCGGGGACTAAAATCCGGGTGCCGATGATCAGCGAGGCTAGGTCGTTAAACCTGGCTAACTCGGTGGCGGTGGTGTTGTACGAGGCTTTAAGACAGCAGGGCTTTCATGGACTGGGATGAGTTAAATAGACATTCAAAAAAATATAATTCAATCCTGTAGGATTACAAAGCAAAGGGAGTGGATTTACCTGAACGTGATTAAAAAGGTGCAGATGTACCTGGAGCAATTTGACATGGATTTAAAAATCATGCAGTTTGATGAGAGCACCAGCACCTGCGAGCTGGCAGCGGCGGCTTTAGGTGTGGAGGTCGGACAGATTGCAAAAACCCTGCTTTTTCTGGCTGATGGAAATCCAGTTTTGGTCGTGGCCAGCGGAGACAATAAGATTAATAGCAAAAAATTGAAAAGGCTGCTTGGTGCTTCCAAGGTAAAGATGGCCGATCCGGAAACGGTCAAACGTGTTACCGGCTACCCGGTCGGTGGTGTTTGTCCGCTGGCGCTGGCCGAAGCGGTACCCGTGCTGCTGGACGACTCCATGTACCGTTTCCCTGTGGTTTATGCCGCTGCCGGCACGCCGCACTCGGCTCTGCCGGTAACAATGGAGCAGCTGGAAACTTTAACCGGTGGTAAATGGTCGGATTTAGTGTGAAAAGGCTTTTGTCTATAAATATAATTATGCAATTTTATATCGAAAGGAGGTGTCAATCATTTGTTTGTCCATTTGCACGTTCATACTGAATACAGTCTTTTGGACGGAGCGGCCCGGATTAAGCAGGCGGTGAAGAGCGCCGGCGAAATGGGGATGCCGGCGCTGGCTATAACCGATCACGGCGCCATGCACGGCGTAGTAGAATTCTATAAGACCTGTAATAATGCCGGGATTAAACCAATTCTCGGCTGTGAGGTCTACGTGGCGCCGCGTAGCATGTCAGACCGTACTCCCAGGATTGATGACAACTTAAGCCACCTGGTTCTGCTGGCGGAGAACGAGGAAGGCTACCAAAATTTACTAAATATTGTGTCACAGGGTTTTACCAGAGGTTTTTACTACAAGCCCAGAGTTGACAAGGAGTCGCTGGCTGGTTGCAGCAAGGGACTAATAGCTTTAAGCGGCTGCATTGCCGGAGAGGTGGCTGCCAAAATACTGGCTGGGGAGAATGAAAAAGCAAGGCAGGCGGCTGGAGAATACCGTGAGATTTTTGGTCCGGGCAACTTTTACCTGGAGCTGCAGGACCATGGTTTTGCAGAACAGCGGACAGCTAACCGGGAACTGCTGAAAATACATAATGAAATGAAGATCCCCATAGTTGCAACCAATGACGTCCATTACGTCAGGCGTGAGGACGCTGCCAACCAAGACGTGCTCCTGGCGATCCAGACCGGTAAAAGCGTGGATGATCCGGGCCGGATGAAATTTCAGTCGGAAGAACTGTACCTAAAAAGCCCCGATGAGATGCGGCTCCTATTCGGTGATTATCCACAAGCCCTGCGGAACACACTTGACATTGCAGAACGCTGCAATGTCAAAATGGAATTCGGCAGTTACTACCTGCCTCACTACGCGGTACCTGAAGGATATAATGCCGAAAGTTACCTGGCAGAGCTCTGCTACCGTGGAATCCAAAATTTATACGGCCAAATCAGCAGCGAGATAAAGAAACGGATGGAATTTGAGCTGGGCGTGATCAAACAGATGGGCTACTCGGCCTACTTCCTGATCGTCTGGGATTTCATCCATTTTGCCAGATCGAAAGGGATCCCGGTGGGACCCGGCCGGGGTTCCGCCGCCGGCAGCCTGGTCGCCTACAGCCTGGGCATAACCAATATCGACCCGCTAAAGTACGGCCTGCTGTTCGAAAGATTTCTCAATCCCGAAAGAGTATCGATGCCGGATATTGACATCGATTTCTGTTTTGAACGGCGGGGCGAGGTTATTGATTACGTAGTGCAAAAATACGGCGCCGACCACGTGGCGCAGATTATTACCTTCGGCACCATGGCCGCCCGGGCTGCCATCAGGGATGTGGGCAGGGCGCTGAGCATGCCCTACGGCGACGTGGACAAGGTGGCCAAGCTGGTGCCGGCCGAACTGCATATGACCATAGAGAAGGCCCTGAACGATGCGCCTGAATTAAAAGAACTTTACGACCAGAGAGGAGAGGTTAAAAAACTGATAGACACCGCCGTGGCGCTGGAAGGCATGCCCAGGCACGCCTCAACACACGCCGCCGGTATAGTGATCACCCCCGAGCCTTTGACGCACTATCTGCCTTTGTACAAGGCCTCGGACGGCCCGGTAACAACCCAGTTCGCCATGGGAACGGTGGAGGAGCTCGGTCTATTAAAGATGGACATGCTTGGCCTGCGGACTCTGACTGTGATTGACGACGCAGTTAAGTCCATCGCCGAAAGTGCCGGCATTGAGGTAGATATAGATAAGATACCCATAAATGATCAGGCTACCTACGAAATGCTGGGCAGAGGTGAAGCTGCCGGGATATTTCAGCTGGAAAGCAGCGGCATGCGGGCTATCCTGCGTGAACTGAAACCGGAAGTGTTCGAGGATATCGTGGCCCTGGTGGCCTTGTACCGTCCCGGCCCCCTGGGCAGCGGCATGGTGGAAGATTTTATCAAAAACAAGCA
>JAQVLS010000125.1 GCA_028704035.1 Desulfotomaculaceae bacterium
TCTAAGGGCAGTTTATCCTGGCAATTTAATCAATTATAAAGCATTATAACATAATGAAAGTATTATATACACGGGAGGTATTCATACGTATTATTTTAATAAATTAAACGCAAAAATCAGTTTTTATTTATAGATCTCTAGAATCACCGGCCCTTTTATTACCAATTTAACTCTGTCTCCTATTTTGAGTTCACTGCAGATCTGTGGCCTAGCCTGACCGTTATAGATGCCGGCATTGGTTCGGAAAGAAAGTTCATAATATGTAGGGAAGCGCTTCAGGCCAATACAAGTGCCAATAATATTGCTGGTTGGGGTTAGCACCGAGAATTTAAGCAACCTGTAACCAGCCAATGTAGCTATGACAAGCAACATTACTATACCGGCCAGTTTCATGTTTTCATTAACAAGAATCGATCCTGTAACCGATATGACTAGACCGGCCAGCACCGCTAGCCCTGTCACCTTCTGTAACATGTTACACGCCTCCTGTCGTAAGTTTCAGACAATATAATAACCCAGACATGGTACACTGTGAAATATATATATATTTCTCCGAACAAAGAATTAATTCCTATTAAAAAAAATAATTTTTAAATTATATGCTGTAAAGCAACTGTTTGCATAGGTGTATTTGCATATGGATGATTAAACCTTTATAATAGTTATATTCTTTCGTAAAAGGCGGTTACTTTTTGAAATCATATTTTATTATTACCTTTGGCTGTCAGATGAATGAGCATGATTCAGAGGTTCTCGCAGGAATGCTTGAGGCCATTGGTTATACTCCCGCTGATTCGATTGAGGCTGCAGCAATAGTCCTGTTAAATACCTGTTGTGTGCGGGAAACGGCTGAAAATAAAGTATTTTCACTATTAGGACGGTTGCGCCGGCAAAAGCTTAAAAACCCCGATCTAATAATAGGAGTATGTGGTTGCATGCCTCAGCAGGAAAATATGGCTGCCCGTATAGCACATCTTTTTTCTCATGTAGACCTGATATTTGGCACTCATAATGCGCACCAACTGCCCGAATTGCTTAACAGGGTCGATGCAAGCAAAAAAACCGTACAGGAGATATGGTCCGGCGCCAAGGGTATATATGAAGGGCGCCCTGTTAAAAGGAAGGATAGTGCGCGCGCCTGGGTTACAATAACCTACGGATGTAATAATTTTTGTACATATTGTATTGTGCCGTTTGTGCGAGGGAGGGAGAGAAGCCGCAAACAGGAAGACATCGAATCAGAAGTTGCCGGTCTGGTGACCGAGGGTTATAAAGAGATTGTATTGCTAGGCCAGAACGTTAACTCCTATGGTAAAGATTTGGCATGTAATCAAGACTTCGCGTCACTGTTGCAATGTCTGGAAGGTATAAACGGGCTTGAGCGGATCCGTTACATGACCTCCCACCCAAGGGATTTCAACGATAAGCTGATCAGCACGATAGCAGGCTTGCGCAAGGTCTGTGAACATTTTCACCTACCGGTCCAGGCAGGCAGCAACCGGATTTTAAAAAAAATGAACCGGGGCTATACCAGGGAACACTATCTTGGCTTGATCAAAAAGATCAGGTCTTTCGTGCCTCAATCCAATATCACCACCGACATCATGGTCGGTTTTCCGGGTGAAAATGACAATGATTTCAGCGATACCATGGACTTGGTCCGGCAAGCCCGGTTTGACAGCGCCTACACCTTTATATACAATATCAGGCCTGGGACACCGGCCGCCGATATGGCAGGACAGGTGCCGGAAACGGTTAAAAAGGATCGGATCCAAGCCTTAATAAAATTGCAGAATGAAATCAGTCTGGAAAAAAACATAGAGGAGATCGGCCGGCGCCAGGATATCCTGGTGGAAGGAGAGAGCAAAAAGGAATCCGGCCTTCTGTACGGCAGGAATAGGGGCAATAAAATTGTTCTATTTCCCGGTGCCAGGAACCTTAGAGGGGCAATAGTCGGGGTGAGGATAACTGGATCTCAGATGGCCCACCTGTCGGGGCAACCAGTGGAGACGTTAAAATAGTAATATGGAATGTGAATATGCCTTGGATTTAGCTAAATAAAACGTAAATTATAAATAGCAGGAGGTTTTAAATTATGTCAATAATAGAAAAAGCCAGGGAACTTGGCAATTCCCTTTCAGAATCAAAGGAACTGAACACCATGAGAGAATCAGAAAAGATGATGATGGAAAACCAGGAAGCCAGGGATTCAATAGCGCAATTTGACGAAAAGCAAAGGGCTTACCAGGCAATCCAGGCCCAGGGCGTAGAACTGACGGAAAAACAGATAAAAGAACTAGAGGATCTGGAATTTAAAATGCTAAACAACCCCTATGTCTATAATTTTTTTAAGGCGCAGCAAGAGTTTCAGGCAATCTTGGAGTCAATAAACAATATTATAGGTGAAGCTATTGGAGTTAAGTCCCAGGGATGCGGCTGTGGAGACGCATCCTGCGGATGTGACGGTGAATGTTCCTAAGAGTTAGGGGAAAAACCTTTGCAGCACAACCCTGTTTAACCAGCAGGGTTTTTCTTTTGGTTTAGAATGCCATATGTTATAATGTTCTCCAGGAGGTATTCCGGTGAGTTTTACGCCAATGATCAGACAGTATCTAAAGATTAAAAAACAATATCCGGACGCGATCCTTTTTTTTCGATTAGGTGATTTTTACGAGATGTTCTTTGATGACGCTCTGTCAGCGTCAAAAGAGCTTGAAATAACCCTTACCGGCAGGGACGGAGGACAGAAGGAACGCGTTCCCATGTGTGGTGTGCCGTATCACGCCGTTGACGGATATATCGCCAGGCTTATTGGCAGAGGATACCATGTGGCTATTTGTGAGCAGGTGGAGGACCCGGCGGCGTCAAAAGGGATTGTAAAACGAGAAGTTGTACGGGTAATCACGCCAGGCACGGTGATGGAAGGAAACTTCCTGGAAGAAAGGAGGAACAACTACCTGGCTTGCACCGTCCGCAGCGACAAAGGCTACGGTCTGGCTGTCACTGATGTGACTACCGGGACTTTTATGGTAAGTGCTCTGACAGGACAAAAAGCAGGCGTTGAACTAGCTGACGAACTGAACCGGTTAATGCCCTCAGAATTGGTTGTGCCACTGTCTATGGTTGACAGCTTTTCACGGGGTTTAAAATTAAGGGGGCAACCTCTTGTCAGCGGTTACAAAGACGAGGCTTTTAATTTGGTTGTCGCGGAGGGGGCGCTGGAAGAGCAGTTTGGGCCAGGCGCTTTTTTTGCATCAAAAATTTCAGAGCCGGAAATAGCGGCCTGCGCTGCCGGCGCACTGGCGAGCTTCTTAAAGAATACCCAAAAAAGAAGCATAGCCCATATCAACAGGATACAGTTTTATATGCCCGGCAGATATATGACCCTGGACGCAACGACGAGGAGAAACTTAGAACTGTCCAGGTCCATATCAGACAACACGAAAAAATATACACTGCTATCGGTGCTCGACTACACTGTTACCTCTATTGGTGCCAGGATGCTTCGGAACTGGATCGAACAGCCACTGTTGATACAGGAAGAAATCACGGCCCGCCAGGACGCGGTTGATGAATTTGTTAAAAATGCTTTTTACCGTAAGGAGCTAAAAGAAGAGCTGAAAAATATTTATGACCTAGAAAGGCTGGCCGGTAAAATATCTTTTGGCGCGGCAAATGCCCGCGATCTGATCGCGCTGAAAATATCTTTATTCTGCCTGCCGCCGCTCAAGAAAATGCTGAGACAGGCACATTGCGTTCTTTTAAAAGAAAAAGAGGGGACCATTGACGCGATGGAAGATACCGCGGAACTATTGAGCCGGGCTATAGAAGACGATCCGCCGCTGTCCCTGCGAGACGGAGGAATAATTAAGGCCGGTTTTAACCTGGATGTGGACAAGTACCGTTCAGCCGGAAAGGAAGCCAGGTTGATGCTGACCCGGCTAGAGGAAAGAGAGCGCCTGCGTACCGGTATAAAGTCCCTTAAGGTCGGCTTTAATAAGGTTTTTGGTTATTACATTGAGATAACCAAATCAAACCTTGATCATGTGCCGGAGGACTACAGTCGCCGGCAGACTCTCGCCAATGCGGAAAGATATATCACGCCGGAGCTCAAGGGGTATGAAGACCTTGTTTTAGGGGCGCAGGAAAGGCTGCTGCATCTGGAATATAAAATTTTTAACGATATCCGGGAGCAACTTACAGCGCAGATCCGGCGGATACAGACCACAGCGTCAGCTGTAGCTGAGATCGACTCGCTGTGTTCCCTGGCGGAAGCCGCCTTTAATAATAATTATGTGCGACCGGAAATACTAAACAACGGTCGGCTTATGATCAAGGACGGCCGGCACCCGGTACTGGAAAAGGTTATGGGTGCGGGACAGTTTGTGCCTAACGACACTGATATGAATTGCGAAGGAGCTAGACTGCTGCTGATCACCGGACCGAATATGGCAGGTAAGAGTACTTACATGCGTCAGACAGCCATAATTGTATTGATGGCACAGACGGGGAGTTTCGTACCGGCTTCCAGGGCGGGGATTTCGCTGGTTGACCGTATATTCACCAGGATTGGGGCGTCAGACGACATTGCCGGCGGACATAGCACCTTTATGGTTGAAATGAATGAATGCCGCGCCATTGTAGAGGGAGCGACTGAGAAAAGCCTGATTGTCCTGGACGAAGTTGGGCGGGGCACCAGTACGTATGACGGGATCAGTATTGCCAGGGCGCTGGCGGAATATATCCACCACAAAATCAAAGCCAAGACATTGTTTTCAACACATTACCTGGAACTCACCGATCTAGACAAGGAACCGGGGATCACCAATATGAACGTGGCGGTAAAAGAAGAAGGCGATCAGGTTATTTTTCTAAGGAAAGTTATTCCCGGCAGGGCGGACCGGAGCTACGGTATCCATGTGGCCAGGCTGGCGGGCTTGCCGGCTGAAATAATTGAGCGCTCCGCACAGATTTTAAAATATTTGGAAAACACCGACAAAGCACCTTCACTGACTGCGGCAGCCGCTGACAACGGAAACGTTATGAGCAGAGAAATAGAAAATGAGACTATTAAAGAGCTGCGCCACCTGGACATATTAAGCATGACACCGTTGGAGGCGATCAACAAGTTGTACCTGCTACAGAAAAAAATAGATGATGGCAGTATGCCTTAAAGGTCTTTAGTTATTGATAGGAGGTAGATACATGATTGTCGGCATTGACGTGGGCGGTACCTATACGGATGCTGTGCTACTGAAAAATGAACAGG
>JAQVLS010000126.1 GCA_028704035.1 Desulfotomaculaceae bacterium
CAGATCATTCTTGATCCTCTCCGGCAATTCTGCTGTGGCCACAACATCTGATATCGATATCCGCCCGCCGGATTTAAGCACCCTGTATGCTTCATTGAAAACCTGCTGCTTATCCAGTGACAGATTAATCACGCAATTAGATATGATCACATCAACTGATCCATCGGCAGTCGGTATGTGCTCAATTTCTCCCAACCGGAACTCAACATTCTTATAGCCGCTTTTTTCAGCATTTTGTCTGGCCAGCTTAATCATTTCCGGAGTCATATCCACCCCAATGACGAACCCGGTTGCTCCCACCTGCTTCCTGGCCAAAAAACAATCAAATCCGCCGCCGCAGCCCAGGTCAAGTACCACTTCACCTGCTTTAAGCGCCGCCATAGCGATTGGATTTCCGCATCCCAATCCCATATTGGCCTGGGCAGGTATATCTTTTAAGTCGCTTTCAGAATAACCGATATTAAGGGCTGCCTCCTTAATGTTTACCGGTGGGCCGTTGCAGCTGCAGCCACCACTGCAGCACCCTTCGGCAGCACCCTGCAGGGCAACCCTGGAATAGTTCTTTCTGATAAAATCCCTAACTTCTTCTTTTTTCAAAATACACAGCCTCCATACGATTTAGCTATTTACTTCTTACAGTCGCAGTTGATATTGCCGGCAACAATCTCTTGCCAATCTCCGAGGACATCGTGTGTCCAACAATCATCTGCACCTGCTGCTTCACGCATGGTCAGGGCAAAGATATAAGATAATTCCTTGACCGTTGCGCCGGCTTCTAAGGCGCCTTTGAAATGCTTGAGCACACAAGGCTTAGAACGACCTTTAATGGAAAGTGCAAAGCAGATAAATTGATATGTTTTTTCGTCAATCATTCTTTTTTCTTGATAAAGTCGATCGATCTCGTCCAGCTTTTGTGTAAATTCCGGAAAAAATTCTTCTAACATGCTCATAAGAACATCCTCCTTTAATAGGCTTTGATTATTTTAATAACGCTTTTATTTCATCAACTTTTAAGACCTTGCCGACAACTTTTACTTCCTCATCAATCACTATAGCCGGTATCCTCATGACACCATACCTGGCAATCACTTTCATATCCTGCACTTTCTCAATAGCCGCAGCAAGCCCCAGTTCTTCCACAGCCTTTCTTATATTCTGTTCTAACTTGTTACAGTTTGCGCAGCCTGTTCCTAAAATTTTAATAATCATTTGTTTTCCCTTTACTGTCTTAGATTTAAATTACACAAGCAAATACCCAAAGGCATTGAAATATAAACACGGTACAGCCACCTCACCTCAAATCTCTGTTTTATTCAATCATTACATCACATCTGCATTGATTAGAATTTATTTCTCCTGCAAATACAATTCTCCTTATCGGAAGTTATGTCGCAGAAGAATTGCTTTGTTTTGGCAATGCCCTCGGCACTGTGAGAATAATACGTCCTTTTTCCCTCGTTTCGTCCCACAACCAAACCACACTCGCACAACAGTTTCATATGATGTGAAAGGGTGGACTGGGATATATCAAACTTCTCCAAAATCTTACAGGCGCATAATTCTCCGCAAGAAAGCATATCAACAATCATCGCCCTTCTGGGGTCGCCTAACGCTTTAAATACCCTGGAGGCATCAATGTAAATCTTATCCATACGCACACCTCACATTGAACTTTTTCGATAGGTTAATAATATGCGTCAAATCAAGATTTGTCAATATTTAATTTATACGGGACAATCCTGAAAAATCATGCCTTATTTATGTAACCCTTCCAGGATAATATTTTATAAAAGTCAGGGAAAGATATAAGCAACAAAATATGGGGAAATGTAATTAGCATTCAGGAATTTATTAAGAAAGGAAGAATGATGATAAATAATGGCTTCAAGTGATTTATTAGAGAAGGGCGCAGTGCTTCAGCGGGACAAAAAAACATATGCAGTGGTCCCTCATATGCCCGGCGGTCTGGTAACCCCGGCTGAATTGAGAAAAATAGCTGATGTTGCCGAAAAATATCATGCTCAGGCACTAAAGCTTACCTCTGCTCAACGCCTGGCGATTGTGGGTTTAAAGGAAGAAGATTTAGATGGTGTCTGGCATGATTTGGGCATGAAGCCCAGCGCTGCCATTGGGCTATGTGTACGCAGCATCAAGTTTTGCCCGGGCACTACTTTTTGCAAACGGGGACAACAGGATGCTGTGGGTTTGGGATTAAAACTGGATGAACGTTATCATGGTCTCAATCTGCCCAACAAATTCAAAATGGGTGTAAGCGGCTGTGCCAATTCCTGCGGGGAAAATCATTTCCGTGATGTGGGCGTCATGGGTATGCCGAAAGGATTTAGATTGATGGCAGGCGGAAACGGCGGCGTTACACCACGCATTGCCACAACCCTTTATAATGAGCTCGATGAAGAACAAGTCATGGAAAAAATCGATAAGATTATTAAGGTCTATGCTGAAGGGGCCAAAAAACACGAGCGGCTGGGAAAATTTATTGAGCGGATTGGGTTGGAAGAATTTATAGGCAAACTTGAAGAATAGTCTTTTCTCTTTAGTACACAGAAATTTGACGGATATCCCTGACACTGAGTATAATGCCGGGGATCCGTCTTCACTCCGCATTGCCACGTTTTTAGTGTCGTAAGGGACGCATGACCAGGCCATCTGGTCAAAAGCGTTCACGATTTCTCCTGGTTTATTAGACTCCTCAATAAATTCTCCAGATCCTGGTTTTCCTATTAGGTGCGGATTTAGCGCAAATCTGTAAATATTATTTTGGAAAAACCCCTTACGGGTGGTAATATAAAAATAACGCAATACAACAGCTATTTTATCATCATAAAATTGGTGGTGTTTAATAATTGACTGTAATTGATTTTCATGTGCACCTGACCGAGCTCGAAACACTTACACCAAATATTATTGAATTATTATCAAACGCTTACCCGACCAGAAAAGATTTTGAGGCTTTTTGCATAGAATACAGCAATCCTCATCACTATTTACGTTTAATGGATCAGTTAGAGGTGGATTATGCTGTTATATTAGCAGGAAGCAAGACTATGCCAACCACTATGGCTATGAATGAATTAGTAGAAGCTTTTTGCCGGGTAAGCCCGCGATTAATCCCCTTTTGCACGCTTAATCCTTACCTCCACAGTAATCTGAGCAAAACATTAGAGGATTTATGTTTAAATCATGGTTTCAAGGGGCTTAAGCTTTATCCCCCTTA
The DNA here is from genome assembly GCA_028704035.1 of Desulfotomaculaceae bacterium. GTDB lineage: Bacteria > Bacillota > Desulfotomaculia > Desulfotomaculales > Pelotomaculaceae > Syntrophopropionicum. Next base: position 3,236 of record JAQVLS010000126.1, read on the forward strand.
TAATCATTTTTACCCCAATGACCATTTCCTGTACCCTTTGTATGCTGTGGCCGAAAGAATGGGCCTACCGGTGCACTTCCATACCGGCTCATCGATATTTACCAACTCCCGGATAAAATATGGCAATCCTATATATTTTGATGACGTGGCGGTAGACTTTCCCCAGATGAAAATCATTATGGCCCACGGGGGACGCGGCCCGTGGTTTGACGTAGCAATGAGCATGGTCCGCCTGCACAGGAATGTTTATATCGATATTGCCGGTCTGCCCCCGCAAAAGCTCCTGGAAACCTTCTCCGACATGGGGCGGTTTGCCCATAAGTTTATATTTGGCACCGACTGGCCCACTCCTGTGTTCAATTTGGTTAATAGAAAGGCTGCTGTTATGGATGTTAAAAAGAACATTGAAGTAATCAGGAATTTAAACATTTCCCAGGGGGCAATTGCCAAAATACTGGGTGAAAACGCCGGGCAGCTCCTGGGGTTGGTTTGAAGGAATTTACGGCGGGATAAAAAAGCCCCGTGAGGCTTGCCTACAAGGGCTATCAACAATGACAATTCCAAAAGTTTTATAAGAATAAATACTTAATCAAGTAAAACAATCCAAATACTGCCGCCAGCAGAATATAAATTAACATTCACGGCGGACAGCTTTTATACCAGGGTTTCTTTTCTTCCATCTAAATTCCTCCCCCTGGTGTTATCACCCGGGAACTTTGGTACTATCTATATGCTTCTATAAAAGCATCGACTGAAATTACCTTCCGGTTTCATAAATTTGATGTTAATCCTCGAAAGCCTGCTCTACCTTCCAGACCTTCCAGACGTTGCTGACCAGGTCTATGCCAGGCTTCAATGTCTGTTTGCCCGGTTTCCAACCGGAAGGAGTGACCTCGGCGCCACCTGTGGCCCTTACTAATTGGAAGGCTTGCAATTGACGCAGTGACTCACTGACATTGCGTCCTACCGGCGGGGTGAGAACTTCAAATCCCTGGACAATCCCATCAGGATCAATGATGAATCTGCCCCGGGTTTCCACGCCGCTGTCTTCATCATATATACCATAGGCTTTACCGATGCTGCCATCCTGGTCGGAACACATCATGAACGGGATATCATGTCCGAGCATCTTGGACAGCTCATTGTCATTCCACACTTTATGCACGAACACGCTGTCAACACTTACAGACAGCACTTCCGCGCCCAACTTCTGGAATTCTGGGTATTTCGCAGCAACTGCTGCAACTTCTGTCGCTCAGACGAAGGTAAAATCCCCCGGGTAGAAACATAATATTACCCATTTCCCCTTCAATTCGGATAATCCAATATTCTTGAATTTACCCTGATGAAAAGCCCGGGTTGTAAAGTCAGGGGCTGGTTTTCCCACTCTTATCATAGATTTTTTCTCCTCCTTCACTACCGGTTCGGCAGCAATATCTGTCTCAACATTCATTTTCTTAATTGGCGGTCTTTCACATCCTGGTTTAAATTCCTCCGGCATATACTCACCCTCCTTTCTGAAATATTCTAACCAACATCCACAAATTATGTTATTATGCACTGTCATAATAACATAATTTGTGTTTATAGGGAAATGATTCATCCGGCGCCGTATTAATGACGCGTCTCAAAAATAGAAATAATTATCTCTATCTACGGACCAACCACCCGCTGCTGTCAGGTTCATCCTTTCCCTTTTACCTACTTATTCTTGACAAGATCTCTTCTTGTTTCTGACATTGGCATATCATTTCCTTTTTGGCAGGCATTTTTCTTTCAGGAGACAGTCCCGGCAAGTAAGGGCGCCCTGGCAGGGTTTTTTCTGCGGCTGCTCATAGCTCCGCTCAATTGGTACCCTGCTCCAGCCGATAACCGCTGTTACTGATTTAACCGGTTGCAGCAGATAATGAGACGTTACGGCCAGGCCGATCTTTTCACCACTTATACTTTCTATAAACTGCTGCTGGCTCTCCAGGGGCCAGTCCCCGTAACCCGGGCTGAAACGCGCTGTCGGGTAATAAGCG
>JAQVLS010000003.1 GCA_028704035.1 Desulfotomaculaceae bacterium
AATTACTGAACCCTACCGCATCCTTACCTCAAGAGCAGAATACAGGCTGCTTTTAAGACAGGATAACGCCGATCTGCGGCTGTCTGAAAAAGGCTTTGCCGTAGGACTTGTATCGTCGGAAAGATTAAAAGCCATGGAAAAAAAGAAGAAATTGATTGATGAGGAAAGAGCCCGGCTGGATCGGACGATGGTGCCGGTAACAGAAGAAACAAAAAAGATTTTACAGGATTTAAACAGCGCTACGCTCCCACAGCAAGGAACTTCTCTCGCCGGGATACTGCGCCGCCCCGAAATAAGTTATGAAAGCCTGCTGCTGCTGCCCGCGGCACACCCCGACCTGCCGGAGGAAATACGGGAGCAGGTAGAGATTCAGCTGAAATATGAGGGATACATAAAAAAACAGCAAGCCCAGGTGGAGCGGTTTAAGAAAATGGAAGAGAAAAAAATTCCACAGGAACTAGATTATGCCAAGGTGGGGGGGCTTAAAGCCGAAGCGAGGGAAAAACTGGAGCAGATAAGACCGGTATCTATCGGCCAGGCCGGCAGAATAGCGGGTGTTACCCCGGCGGATATTGCGGTGCTGCTGATCTATCTGGAACAAAAGCGCCGCAAAGATAAGGGTGAATAAAAACAATTTCACAGGATTTACAAGATTTAAGAATTTTAATTCATTATTTTATATAGACAAAATCTAATATGTTTACACATGTTTATAAACTGAATATTTAATCCTGTGAATCCTAATAATTTTGTGATAATTTTGAAACTAATATTAAAAGAGGCTGTTATGAGTGTTTTAAGAGAAACCCTGGCTGGCGGAGTTACGGAACTGGGGATAAAACTGGCGCAAGATCAACTGGATCTTTTCGAAGCGTTTTATCAGATGGTGATTGTAACCAATAAGAATATAAACCTGACCGCGATAATTGATGAAAAGGAATTTGCGGTAAAACACCTGATTGATTCGCTGACCTGTTTGCAAGCTGTTTCCTTAAAAAAAGGCGCCGGCGTCTTGGATGTGGGAGCCGGCGCCGGTTTTCCGGGCATCCCGCTGGTTATATGCCGCCCTGACCTCGTGTTGACCATGATCGAAGCGACTGAAAAGAGGGTAAAATTTCTAAAAAAGATCATATCCAGGTTAGGTTTGCAGAATGTGGAAGCGATTCATGCGCGGGCAGAAGATTTTAGCCGGAAAAAAATTTTCAGAGAAAAATATGATGTAGTTGTGTCCAGGGCCGTGGCGCCCCTGGCCGTGCTGGCAGAATACTGCCTGCCTCCGCTCCGGACAAGAGGTGTTTTTATTGCTATGAAAGGGCCGCACGTAAAAGAGGAAATCGAGACGGCGCAAAATGCTCTCGCTATACTAGGGGGAGTTGTTAAAGAAATCGTTGATATTAAACTCCCCTGCCTGGGGGATGGGAGAAAACTGGTCGTGATCAGCAAGACCAGAGCTACACCTGACATCTACCCCAGGCGCGCCGGTATTCCGGCCAAGAAACCCCTTTGAAATCCATCGGGGGACATACCTCTCCTGACCCCAAAGGAATACCCTGCAACAGTCACCTTCATAACCCATCCCAGCCATCCATCGGGAGCATACCTCAGCGACAAAGCCCGGCCCCAAACATAGGTGTGTTCCCATTCCCTTGTCCGGTAACGATTATTCCAACGTCCAACATCCAGCTGAATTGTGTTGGTCTGCTTCCGTTTTCCCTTTCCACTGAAGTCGCACCTGTAATTAATTTGTGGGTTACGATAAAACCTGCTGTAAATTAAGCCAAACTAAAGGAAATATATTGTAAGATATAGAAGTAATAAAAAAGTCATAAAAAGTAACCTGTCGGGGGTGGAATATGGGAAAGACCATTGCAATTGCAAACCAGAAGGGCGGTGTAGCCAAGACCACCACGGCTGTGAACCTTGGCGCCTGGCTTTCTCTCATGGGGAAAAAGGTCCTGCTCATAGATACAGACCCGCAGGGAAACGCTACAACTGGTGTGGGTGTTGACAAAGACGCTGTAGATAACTGCATGTACGATGTCATGATCAATAAAACCCCTATCATGGAAGTCATTTTGTCCAGCGTGATAGAAAACCTTGCTATCCTACCCGCGACTATGGAACTGGCAGGCGCGGAAATAGAGATGGTCGGCGTTCCAGAAAGGGAACATGTACTAAAAAAAGCGCTGGCGGAGGTAAAGGACAGCTATGAATTTATTTTTATTGACTGCCCTCCTTCACTGGGCTTGCTCACCATCAACGCGCTAACGGCGGCGGATTCACTATTGATCCCCATCCAGTGCGAATACTACGCCCTGGAAGGCCTGGGACAACTATTAAATACTATCCAGCGGGTGCAGCAGAGCCTCAATAAAGACCTTGTTTTGGAAGGGGTGCTGCTGACCATGTTTGACGGGAGGACGAATTTATCCATCCAGGTGGTTGATGAGGTAAAAAAGTATTTTAAGGACAAGGTTTTTAGGTCGATTGTGCCCAGGAACGTTAGGTTAAGCGAAGCGCCAAGCCATGGTAAGCCTGTAATGGTATACGATCGCAGATCCAGGGGATCGGAAGTGTATCACGAACTGGCAAAAGAGGTGATGGGAATTGACTAAGCGGTGGGGACTGGGTAAAGGACTGCAGGCATTGATCCCCATAGCTGAAGAGGCGCCACATGGTAAGGAAGGGCTGCTGGAAATTGACATTGAAGCGATCCGGCCGGCCCAGCATCAGGCCAGGCAGGTGTTCGATCAGGAAAAACTGGCCGGGTTGGCGGATTCAATCAGAAAACACGGAATTATACAGCCGGTACTGGTCAGGAAACTGACTGATGGAGGATACGAGCTTATCGCGGGTGAAAGACGCTGGCGGGCCTGCCGGAGCCTGGGGCATAAAACCATAGCGGCGTTTGTTAAGGATTTGCCCGACTTGGAAGCCGCAGCCGCTTCCTTGATTGAAAATGTGCAGCGGGAGGATCTTAATCCACTGGAGGGAGCTGCTGCCTACCGCCAATTAATAGAAGAATTTGTTCTAACCCAGGAAGAAGTGGCGGAGAGAGTCGGGAAAAGCAGGTCTTTGATCGCGAATACTTTAAGACTACTTGGTCTTCCTCAAGAGATTAAGGAATTGATTTGCACGGGAAAAATAAGCGCCGGGCACGCGCGGGCGCTGCTGGCGATAAGTGACGCGCAACAACAAATAGCTGAAGCAGAAAAAATTGTCGCCCAACAGTTGAGTGTTCGACAGGCGGAAACAATGGTCCGGGAAGCCGCTGCGGAAAACAGGGAAACCGCTCGCCCTAAACAGAGGCCGGCGCAGAATCTGATAAAGGCCGAGGAACAGTTGAGGAAGTTTTTAAATACAAAGGTAAAGGTGAAAGAAATGCGCAGAGGGGGCGGCAAACTGGAGATTGGTTTCAGTAGTGAAGAAGAACTTGCCAGGATTATAGCGCTTGTTATTAAAGGGCTTAAAGAATAATGTTTCACGTGAAACAATTGAAAAAACATAAAAAGACCGACAGGGAGATGTTCTTTTGACAGGCACTATTGTAAATGCATCCGCAATAGTATTGGGCGCCCTCGTAGGACTATTATTTAGAAAAGGGATGCCGGAGAGGATGCGCAATACCATTATGCAGGGACTAGGACTTGCCATCCTGTTAATCGGCTTACAGATGTCGCTGCAAAGCCAGGAGATACTGGTTGTTGTGATCAGCATGGTGTTGGGCGGTCTGACCGGAGAACTGCTGAATATAGAAGGATGGCTGGATCGCTTGGGTCGTTGGGTGGATATTAAAGTAGGCGGAGCGACAGGAGAAGCGGGTAAGGCTTTTGTTACGACCAGCCTGATATACTGCGTAGGCGCTATGGCGATCATGGGTTCGCTGGAAGCCGGTCTAAACAATAACCATCAGATACTCTTTACCAAGGCTGCCCTGGACGGAGTTTCGGCGGCCTTGTTTGCTTCCACCATGGGACTGGGGGTTGCATTTTCAGCGCTTCCGGTTTTTGTTTATCAGGGGTCTATCACATTGCTTGCCGCTTCACTAAAAGGTCTTTTGAGCCCGGCGGCAGTGCTGGAAATGAGCGCTACCGGAGGTCTGTTAATTGTAGGGATCGGCATTAACATACTCGGTATCAAGGAAATTAAAGTCGGCAACTTGCTGCCGGCTGTATTTTACGCTTTGCCGCTGGCATACTGGCTTCCCACCGTCATATCAAAGTAATTATATTTTTGATCAGTAAATTGTTTCACGTGAAACAATTGGTTAACTGTCCCAATCACCATTTGTTTTTTTAGACAACTATTCTAAATATATCGGAGAACAACGAAAAATAAAGGAATAATAGCCCTCTTTCTCCCAAACAATACTTGTGGAAAAGGGGGCTATTATTTGTGAAAAAATTATTGCTGTAGAAGAAGGTCTCTCAAGTATAATTAAGGATTCCCTTGCCGGGGAGGGATATGAGATTGTTAACAGCCCCGGGCACTTTGCGGCCGTGAATACTCCGCTATAACTTTGCTGAGGCCTTTTGCAATTACATCAGCCAATCTCATCACTATATTCAAGCGAGTGTTCTGCAGCACCATGTATTCCATGAACCCGCCAACGTTTACAATGCCTGTTATGTGGATCTGCCCTACGGGAGGAAGTTTTTTGTTAACACCGGCGCCAGGGTGAAGAGAACCGTCTCCCAGGTTGATGCAACCCACATTTTCAATCCGCCCGAGGCAGGCGTCAACAGCAATAATTAAAGGGTTTTTGTATTTGCTATGTATTTTTTTCAGGGTGTCTTTCAGGTTGCTGGCATGGACTGGATTGTTAAGGGTGCCGTAGACATCAAATAATTCCTGTTGCAGTTGGTCTATTTTGGAGCCTACCAGCGGTCCCAGACAGTCCCCGGTAGAACGGTCGGTACCGATGCATAGCAGTACCCGGGGGTTTTCATAAGCGTGTTTTTTCAGGCGCAAAGAAAGATCGCCGGCGAGTTTACTGGGCGCCATCGCGTCTTCCATGCGAATTTTAGTTTTTATAGTATTGTTGGACTGCATCCGTTCGTTAAAAGCAATCATTTTTATTTTCCTCCTAAAACAGCCGGACTATTATATCTTATTTCCAAAGAGGGGGGTGGTTATTCCTAATTCACAATAATTCTTAGTCAGAACTTAATTTTGCAGACATAGAATGGAATAGACCGCATTGTTTTAAGACGCTGTTTTTACGGACTCGGCGGTACATACTGTTTTTCAGGCGGTGATTATTATCCGGCAGGGGGAAAGCTTCTGGCTGTTGGCCAAGGTGATCAGCGCCTATATTGGCGCCGTTATCGGCGCCGGATTCGCTTCCGGCCAGGAAATAATGCAGTTTTTTATACTGCACGGCAGCTCCGGGCTGATGGGAGCGGCTTTGGCGATGATCCTTTTCGCTTACCTGGGCGGGCTGGTAATGTTTTTGTCCATAACTATGTATTCCGGCAGCTATAGAAAGGTGTTCGAATTTCTGCTGGGAAACAAAGCCGGACGTTTTATGGATGTATTAAACCTTTGTATGCTGCTGGGCGGATTGGGGGTAATGATGGCGGGCAGCGCCGCTGTGTTCAGCGAGCATTTTGCCCTGCCGGCCCAGGCCGGGATCTGGTCAGTGGCGGTTTTGACGTCTCTGGTGCTCATGGGAGGGCTGGAAGGTGTTTTAACCGTCAATGTCTGCCTGGTCCCATTGAAATACCTGGCAGTGCTGGCGATCTCTCTAGCCGCGCTCTTAAGCCATCCAGGCGGACTGGCAGAGATATCGTCCGCAACAGCTGCAGGAGGCGGCATCACCGGCAGTTGGGCGCTGGCCGGGTTTTTATATGTCTCATACAATATGGTGGTGCCGGTGGCGGTCCTTTCTTCTCTGGGCCGGACCGTGCCACTGAAAACAGGCCTGGCCGGCGGAGTGCTGGGGGGCCTGCTGTTAGGCCTGGCCATTTTTCTTGTAACTGCGGCGGGATTAACCCACCAACCGGATGCCGCCACTTACCAGATCCCCATGCTGTATTTGGCCGGATCTTTTGGTCCTGTGCTCCGTTTGGGTTTAGGCCTGTTGATCTGGCTGGCTATTTTAACTACTGCGATAGCGAATGCTCACGGTTTTGCCAGCAGGCTTGCCTCCGCGGGGAAGGCCCGTTACCGCCTGTATGGCATAGGCGCATGTCTGTTGGCGCTGCCTCTGGGCGGCCTTAGTTTTACCGGCCTGGTTCGTTTTCTCTATCCGTTATTTGGCTATGCCGGGCTGGTTCTGCTGGTTGCGCTGCTGCTCAGGCCGCTGTTGTATTTTTTACGGAATCGTTAAAAAGCATTTCACAACCGGGGATTTTTCCTTATAATGAATTAAAGTGGATAAACATCGGTTAGTTTTAACATTAAAGCGCGGGGAGGGAATGGGTTGAACTGGTTGGACTGGCTGATCGTGGCAGTGCTGGTCATCTCTGCTTTTCAGGGTCTGCGACGCGGGCTGTTGTTAAGTGTGGCAAAGCTGGCCGGAGTCCTGCTTGGTTTCGGTCTGGGTATAACCTATTACCGGGAACTAGCCGCATATCTAAATAACCAGTGGCAATTGGAAGAAAAAGTATTGCCGCTGGCCGGTAAAATTTTAGAAATTTTCTTTCCAGCCGAATTAAAGGGCGGTTCCGCCTTTTATGCAGGATCGGCAGCCCAAATTAACCCTTACAGTATGCTGCATTCATATGGCGAATATTTAGCTAGTTCGTTTACTGCTACGATAATTAACGCGATATGTTTTTTAGCCCTGGTAATATTAACGGTTTGGGTTGTAAACCTGGCCGGCCTTATTCTTAACAAGATAGCGGACTTGAGCTTTTTGGGGCCGCTTAACCATGTTGGCGGGCTCTTCTTTGGCGGGGTCAAGGGAATTATTATTGTGATGATAGTTTTGACGCTGATATCGCCTTTTCAACATACCGGCCTTCCGCGAAATTCCCCGCAAATGCCGGGTGGAACACCGTCAAATAAGGGCGGGGTTTTTTCAGATTCCAAGATGCTGCCTTATTTTGTGCCCCTTTTCAACGCCATTGATCGCCCCTTGCTGGATTTCCCCCTAAATATGGACCGGGAAAACCCGGTCAAGTCGATTTGAACGAAGCAAAAATAATTTAGAGTTAAATACGATGATAATGCAGAGAATAAAGGAATGGGGACACACCTCTCTTTTGGGTAATCCTTTGGGGTCGAGGAATGTCCCCGATCGGGATGGCTGAGGAATGTCACCGAATAGATGAGGAATGTCACCGAATAGATGAGGTAAGAGACATGTCCCGATTAGAAAAGGAGGGTTTAAATGACTAAAAACAAGGAACAGCACCCCGCAGCAAAGTTGGTATACCGCAGGCAAAACGCCTGGGACCGGATGAGCGGCGATGAAAGAAACGCGGCGGAGGCTTTTTGCGAAGAATATAAAAGGTTTCTGGGATCTGCAAAAACGGAACGGGAGGCCGTAGCTACTGCACAGGCTTACCTGGCCGGAGCGGGCTTCCGCCCTCTGTCGGATACCTCTATGTTGAGGCCGGGGGATAAGGTCTACACTGTAAACCGCCGTAAGACATTAATTGCGGCCGTTATCGGGAAAAACCCGGCAGCGTCCGGATTTAACATCATCGGCGCTCACCTTGACAGCCCGCGCCTGGATTTAAAGCCGCAGCCTCTTTATGAGGAGGACGGCCTCGCTCTGCTTAAGACTCATTATTATGGGGGAATAAAGAAATATCAGTGGCTTTCCGTGCCGCTGGCTATGCATGGTGTGGTAATAAAAAGTGATGGAACCGCGATTTCAGTTATAATCGGGGAAAAGCCGGGGGAACCCGTATTTACCGTGGCCGATCTTTTACCTCACCTGGCCAAGGACCAGATGGACAAAAAAATGGCTGACGCCGTTCCTGGGGAGAGTTTAAATGTTTTAACAGGAGGCATTCCTGTAGGCGAGACAGATCTCAAAGACCGTTGCAAGCTCGCTGTTTTGGCACGTCTAAACAAGCTGTACGGCATAGTTGAAGAGGACTTGATCAGTGCGGAAATTGAGCTGGTCCCAGCCTGGATGCCAAGCGATGTAGGCCTGGACGGCAGTTTTATCGGCGGTTACGGTCAGGACGACAGGGTGTGCGCTTACACTTCCCTGCGTGCTGTAGCTGAAATGAGCGTGCCGGAACGGACAGCTTTGATTGTGCTGGCTGACAAGGAAGAAATCGGCAGCACCGGCAATACAGGAATGGAGTCATCGTTTTTTGTCAACGCGGCAGCAGAAATTGTATCCCGCTGTGTGCCGGAATACAATGAATTGGCGCTGCGCCGGGTCCTGTCTCATTCCAGGGCTCTATCTGCGGATGTTAACGCCGCGCTGGATCCAAACTACAGCGAGGTCTATGAAAAAACAAACACGGCGCGCCTGGGCGGGGGGGTTGTGCTGACCAAGTATACCGGCAGCAGAGGCAAATATGCCACAAGCGACGCGCATGCTGAAGTGATGGCTGATATCAGGCGTTTATTTAACAGCGCCGGAGTAGTCTGGCAGACCGGAGAACTGGGCAAGGTCGATCAGGGGGGCGGCGGCACTATCGCCCACATCATAGCTTCGTACGATATAGATGTACTGGACTGCGGCGTTGCTTTGCTGGGTATGCACTCGACTTTTGAGATAGCCAGCAAAGCTGACGTATACATGACTTATAAGGGATATAAAGTTTTTCTTACAAGTTAAACTTTTCACCAAATATCCATAAAAAAGCTCCGTAAAATAACTGTACCGATAAGTTTTATAATAGTATCTTACAGGGCCGTTTTTATTTTTTTTGAGGGGGTATTTGCCATTCACAAATATGCTGTCGGAGATGTGGTAAAGACAAGAAAACCCCACCCGTGCGGTGGGGTTTTATGGGAGATCCTCCGTGTGGGAGTGGATTTCCGGATAAAGTGTGCAAAATGCGGCAGGGTGCTGCTGCTGCCGCGGCCAAAATTCGAGAAATTGGTCAAAGCAGTAGTGCAGTCGGGTGTGTAAGGTGAATGTTATGAACGCTTAACAGGATATACGATAGGCCCAGTTGTCGCCCCTGTTATTATCCCAGTTTTCAGAACCGTCGCGGAAACAAAAGTTGAGATTGCTTCCCGTATCTATGCTCATGGTTTTTTCCCAGCCGTCGTTTGTCTGTTTCATCGGTATATCGTTTACTTTTTCCCAATCATTTTTATCCCCGTAACCGCAGTGCAGGTAAACCTGCCCCGCGCCGGTCTGAGAAAGCAGTCCGTTATAAAATATGCTTACCTCTTTGCCGTCGTTCGCCAGAGGTTTAACCTTAACCCCCTGAATAGAATGAGAATATGTGTGGGCTTTTATTGTTATTGTATTCAAAACAATACCTCCTTGATCGTTTTCATATGTTTATTCTGTGTAGAAGGCAATTTGTTTATTAGCGTTGAGGGGAAAAAGAAAAGGAAAATTTTTTTTTGCTTGATTGCATTCGAATATCTTCCTTTTTCTTTCTTCCTTGCCATTTGCCAAGCGTTATGCTATAATTCTTTAGTCTAATTTTTTGACATCGTCCCTGCTCTACCAGGGTGGTAGGGCCATAGTCCATGGGGAGGAGGTGATTTGCTTTGCGCAAATACGAAGTAGTCTTTGTCCATCGTCCGGATCTGGACGATGAAAAAAGCGCGGCGCTCATTGAAAGATTCAAAAACCTTATTGAAAACCACGGCGGTGAAGTCCTTAAGATTGATAAGTGGGGTAAGCGCAGGCTGGCTTATGAGGTGAAGGATCTAAAGGAAGGCGTTTATATTATCGTTCATATAAACGCTAAACCGGAAGTAGCGACTGAACTGGACCGCGTTTTTAAGATTACAGACGATGTGCTCAGGCATATAATTGTGCGGGAAGATGTTTAGCGCCGACAGACAAGCCGGGGGGGCCCCGGCGATTTTAGAATAACAACCAGGTGGTGAAAACATGCTCAATAAAGTAATCTTGATTGGCAGGCTTACAAGGGATCCGGAATTGCGTTACACGCCCGGCGGCGCTGCTGTGGCCAAATTTACATTAGCGGTTGACCGGCGCCAGTCCAGGGACAGGGAAAAAGAAACCGACTTTATTGACATCGTGGTCTGGCAGAAACTAGCGGAAACCTGTGCCAACTACCTGGGCAAAGGCAGGCTGGTGGCGGTTGAGGGCAGGCTGCAGGTGCGCTCCTACGAGGACAGCCAGGGGATTCGCAGAAAGGCCGCTGAAATAGTGGCCGGGGAAGTGAAATTTCTGGACTGGCCCAAAGAGGGCGGTGCGGCTGCCGGGGGCGCCGCACGTGATCCCGAAGGCGGCGGCTACGGAAGTGAAATCAGTTTTAACGAGGACGATATTCCTTTTTAATAAACAGGAGCCTCGCATGAGGCTGCCGATGTAAGGGGGTAGACTATTGAGACGTGAAAGGGGCCGCAGGGGTAAAAAGCGGATCTGCAGTTTTTGCGTGGACAAAATGGAAGCCATAGATTATAAGGACGTTCCACGCCTGAAAAAATATATTACCGAGCGGGGGAAAATTTTGCCCCGCCGGATTTCCGGCAACTGCGCCAGGCATCAGCGCATGTTGACCTCATCAATTAAGAGGGCTAGAAATATAGCTCTCCTGCCGTTCTCGACAGAATAAGACCTTTGTGGATAAAAGTGCAAATAGTAACTGAAAAAGCAGAAGGATGGGCGTTTGCCCATCCTTCTGCTATCGGCCCATTTTATGGATAGGTTTTATCGCCAAGAAGGGTTTTCTAAACAAACAAAGCAACAAGTAACAGATAAAACCGCTCAGTTGAAGCAGGAGAAGAAACGTTTGTCGCAGAATATATATACTCGGTTACGAAGGAGGGTTCTCCATGATTCCGGCTCAAGAAAGCAGCATCGCCAAGAACATTAAAGTTATTGATTGGTTGAAAGCTGACTTGATTACATCAGTTTCCGCGTTATTCAAATCGATGCTCCGCGGCAGTGAAGAACTTATTCTTGACGCCCTAGCCAGCCTCTTGATCACCTGTTATGTTTTGGGACGAAGGCTGGGAGTGAGCTTTTCACGCCTGGATTTAAAGGTTGAAGCAAAGCTGCGCCAGGGTATTGATGAGGACCATGAAGTGGAAAGGTGGTATAGCGATCTTTCAACTCTCTTAAATTACCTAGGAGATAAAAAGAGGTGACGGTTTGACAACAGGTGACAAATCGAGAGCCCTGGCGGAGTGGGCTTTTTTCGTATTGATGTTCGCCGTTGCCGGCCTGGTAAGTTTTTACCTCCCTTCGCTTGAATTTTTTGTTGTTATGCTTCTTCCACTGCCAATAATGCTTATTCTTTTGAAGTTCGACGCCCGTTACGCAATACTGGGATTGGCAGTAGCGGGACTGTTGTTTTTTATTTTTATACCTCCCGCTGCGGTTTTTATTCTTGTTTTTCGCTACGGCCTGCTTGGTATTTTGTTAGGCCTGTTGTTTAAAAATAAGATTTCTTCGGGTAAGATTTTATGGGCCGGGATGATTTATGCGGGTGTTGCAGCTTTTTTATATCTGCTCCTGAGTTACTTCGCCGGAAACAACCTCTTTGTTCTGGGTGAGGAAGTGCGTAGCGCCTTTGAGCAGACCATGGCCGCTTACCGCGACGCCGGCATGTTAAACAACATTCCTGCCGAATTGCAGGAAAGCTTTGGTGAGACTATAATTTCAACTTATGAATTATTATTTCCAGGCCAGTATATAATCAGTGCAGCTGCCCTAGCCGCTATAACATATTTTTTTGCCAGGGCCTGTCTGACCCGCCTGAATTATTTGCTTGCTCCGGGATTGGCCTTTACCATGATTTCACTCCCCTGGTACAGCATCTGGGGACCGATTGTGGGTCTGGCGCTGACCCTAGCCGGAGATAATTTTTCGTGGTTGCTGGTGGCAAAGATAGGCAAAAACATTCTATACATGCTATTCTGGCTTTATATCGTCCTGGGTTTGTCTGTCACGGCGTACTTTTTCCGTAAGGTCACCGTTGTCTGGCCGCTCAAGCTGATATTTCTGGTGTTTGTTTTGGCCTATCCGCCTTTCAGTATGGCCGGCCTGGTCCTGCTGGGTATGACCGACCCCCTGGTAAATTACAGGCGTCTGGCGTTTCCGGAGCAGAAATAAATTAAATTCTTTTTAGACCTATCTCGTTTTCAAATTAACTTTGGGAGGTGTCGATCCTGAAAATAGTATTAATGAAAGATGTGCCCGGCCAGGGCAAGAGCGGCGATGTTATAAATGTTGCAGATGGTTATGCCCGCAACTATTTATTCCCCCGGGGGATGGCGGTTGAGGCTTCCAGTGGCAAAATGAACGAACTGGCTGTCCGTCGGCAGGTGCAGGCAACGAAGGAAATGAAAATAGAACAGGAAGCTAGATCTCTGGCGGGCCGCCTGGATAAACTCAAGCTTATTGTGCTAGCGAAACAGGGAGAGGGCGGCAAGCTTTTTGGCTCGGTAAACAACAAGGATATAGCCGACGCCCTCGCTGTCCAGCATAAAATAAAACTGGATAAAAAAAAGCTGGTTGTCAAGGAACCGATTAAGCATCTGGGCGTCTATACTATAGTTGCCAAACTGCACCCGGCCGTGCAGGCGGAAATAATTGTTGAGGTAGTTGGCGAGTAACCGGAATTCTCCGTTTTTTGTGACCCATCTAATTTTATGGCAGTGAAAGGAGTACGACATGAAAGCATTCCTTGATAAATTTATTGGGAGCACAAAAAAAGAAACTTCCGATAAACTAATGAGCCATGATCTGGTGAAACGCCAGGTGGCAGCGTTATACAGCCTTCTGACCAACCTTTATGGTTCCGACAAGTTGGTTTTAAGGGCAGGCAAATTGGAAGCGCTGCAGTTTATGCGTTCCGAGCGGCTGGAGGAAAGAGTGCTGGCCCTGCAAAAACTTGTTTTTGAGGACCCTACTTATGACACTCCACCGACCCATGAGGAGATCCCGGCTGTCCTGGATGAGATAGAAGAGGAAATTGCCGACAATATCGCCAGGCGCACCGTGGAAGACAAGCTGGATAAAAAAATAAACGAAAAACTTCAGCAGAGGCACGAGGAATATATTAAAGAAATTAAAATGCAGGTGATCAAGGAAAACACCGGCGCGGAAAACGCACAGACTCTAAAAAAGCTGGCCATTCTTGAAAAACTCGAGCAACGCAAGCTTTCCTCTTCGGCTATGGATTTTTTGCGGCCGTCCACTTTCAAGGAAATAGTCGGCCAGGAGCGGGCGGTTAAGGCGCTTCTGGCAAAATTGGGCTCGCCCTACCCGCAGCACATGATCCTTTACGGACCACCCGGTGTAGGTAAGACCACCGCGGCGAGGCTGGTTTTGGAGGCGGCGAAAAAAAACCGGAGCACACCCTTTGCCGGTGAAGCGGCTTTTGTGGAAGTCAACGGCGCCACTCTGCGCTGGGACCCGCGAGAAGTGACCAACCCGCTCCTGGGTTCGGTGCATGACCCCATATACCAGGGCGCCAGACGCGACCTAGCCGAGACCGGGGTGCCGGAGCCCAAACTGGGCCTAGTCACCGATGCTCACGGGGGGGTTCTTTTTATCGATGAAATCGGTGAAATGGATGCCATCTTGCACAGCAAATTGTTAAAAGTGCTAGAGGACAAAAGGGTATACTATGACTCTTCGTATTACGATCCGCACGACTCCAACGTACCCCAGTATATCAAGAAAATTTTTGAGGAAGGGGCGCCGGCGGACTTCGTCCTCATCGGGGCTACGACGCGGGATCCGGAGGAAATTAATCCGGCGATCCGCTCCCGCTGCGCGGAGATATTTTTTGAACCTCTTACACCGAAGGATATCAAGGAGATTTTAAAGCAGGCCGCAGACAAACTGGGAGTGAAAATGGACGAAGCCGTGCCCGAAATTATCAGCGAATATACCATAGAAGGGCGCAAGGCGATCAACATCTTGGCCGACGCTTATGGTATGGCCTGTTATCGCAGTGATGCGGCGGGCGGTCAACCGGCCGCCATAAAGGTGGAAGACGTCATGGAGGTAGCCCAGGTCAGCAGACTGAGCCCCTGTGTAACGCGCAAAGCTTCTGCAGACCGGGAAATTGGCAGGATATTCGGACTGGGCGTCATGGGTTTCCTGGGATCGGTACTGGAAATTGAAGCGGTAACTTTCCCGGCCCGGGTCCAGGGCCAGGGCGCCATCCGCTTTAACGATACCGCCGGCAGTATGGCCAAGGATTCG
The DNA here is from genome assembly GCA_028704035.1 of Desulfotomaculaceae bacterium. Lineage (GTDB taxonomy): Bacteria > Bacillota > Desulfotomaculia > Desulfotomaculales > Pelotomaculaceae > Syntrophopropionicum. The sequence goes on from JAQVLS010000003.1 coordinate 14,288, forward strand.
GTATTCAATGCGGCCTCTGTAATACGCAAACTAACCGGTGAAGACCTGTCCAATTACGACCTGCACGTCAATGTAGTAGGCGGCGGCAGAATCGACGGGCCATCGGCCGGAGTGGCGATTTTTCTGGCTATACTGAGCGCCATCCAGGGCCGACCAATCATGCAAAATGTAGCTGTAACAGGCGAAATCTCCATACAGGGTAAAGCCCGGGCCGTAGGCGGCGTGTTCGAAAAAATTTACGGCGCCAGGCAGGCGGGAATAAAAACTGTGCTGGTGCCGATGGAAAACGACAAGGACATACCGGTTGATATCAGGGGTATCAACGTTATACCTGTCAGTTCGGTGGAAGAGCTGTTCAGGTACGTGTTCCCTCCCGCGGAAGTCGACGAACTGGTCGGTTGATGAGGGTATCCTGATGCTTTTCCTGCAATCCTTATTTCTCTCATCTCTCGTTTCTATTGAACAGCTGAACAGCTGGTTTGAGCGTCATAGACTTTTACATTTTATCGACAGTCCAAATTAATTTTTAAATGTTTAGAAATCCTGTTAATCTCTTTCTAATCTTGTAAATCTTGTGAGAATTATTTATACACAATTGATTCTCCTGTGTTTTTGCAAGTTATGTAAGAAATAAATTTTCGAGGTATCAGATGTTAGAACGAGTTCCCCCGCAAAATATAGACGCCGAGCAGTCTGTGCTCGGCGCCATACTGCTTGACCGGGAGGCCATTTACCAGGCCATGAAACTGCTCCGGCAGGATGACTTTTACCGGGAAAGCCACAGGCTGATTTATGAGGCGATGCTTGAGCTTGACGAGAGCGGTAACCCGGTGGACCTGATTACGGTATGTGAGCGCCTGAGGCTTAATGGGAACCTGGAAAAGGCTGGCGGCGTTTCTTATATCGCCACACTGGCTGAAATAGTGCCGACTGCTGCCAACATAAATTATTACTCCCGCATTGTCGAGGAAAAATCCCTGCTGCGCACCCTGATCCAGCTGTCCACCCGGATCGCCGGCATGGGTTACGATGAGGGAGAAGAACCGGAAAAACTTATAGCAGAAGCGGAGCGGATGATTAATGAGCTGGGCGGCAGAAGGGCTGCCACAGCATTTTTTGCGATTAAGGATATCCTGCTGGACACCTTTTCTCACCTGGAGTATCTTTACAGCAATCAGGGAAAAGCCCTGGGCGTTTCCACCTCTTTTAGCGACTTGGACCGAATCTGCACCGGGCTGCAGCCCAGCGATTTTATTATTCTAGCCGGCCGTCCCGGTATGGGTAAGACTGCCCTGGGCCTCTGCATCGGCTACAGCGCCGCTCTCAAGCATAATATCCCGGTAGCGGTGTTCAGCCTGGAAATGTCCAAAGAACAGCTGGTACAGCGTATTCTCTGTGCCGAGGCCATGGTTGACCAGCACCATCTCCGCACGGGTGACCTAGCCGAGGAGGACTGGCGGAAGCTGCATGAAACAAAGGACAGGCTCGCCAACATCCCTATTTTTATCGATGACACTCCCGGTATCACCGTCCGCCAGGTGCGGGCGAAGGCCAGGCAGCTGCAGGCAGAAAAAGGGTTGGGCTTGATTATTATTGATTACCTCCAGTTGATGCAGGGCAGCAGACGGGTTGAGAACCGCCAGCAGGAAATATCGGAAATATCCCGCTCTTTAAAAGGGCTGGCCAAGGAGTTGAACATTCCGGTACTGTCCCTAGCCCAGTTAAGCCGTTCAGTAGAGCAGCGTGACAAGAAGCGGCCGATCATGTCGGACCTGCGCGAGTCAGGTTCGCTGGAGCAGGACGCCGACCTGGTTATGTTTATTTACCGGGATGAATATTACAACAGGGATTCGGAAAAGAGAGGCATCGCTGAAATAATTATTGCCAAGCACCGAAACGGCCCTACCGGCTATGTCGAGCTGGGATTTTTGAAAGAGTACACAAAATTTGTCTCGCTTGTAAAAAATAATGACGAATATAAACCATAATTTGTTTTGTCACCAAAAGACCACTTATTTGCTTAATTTCTTGACATTGGCAGCATGTTTTGCTAAAATGTTTTTGCTGCCTGGTATGGTTTTCTGACAGCTACATCCGCAGCGGAAAGATTATGGCTCAAATAGCAACTGATGTTTTGTTGTTTGGGTTATTTTTATGTCGGTGAAAAAGGATGTCCGGCCTAAGACCGCAAGGAGGAAATATTGTGGGCAAGCAGTATGATGTGGTGATTGTAGGAGCGGGTCCGGCTGGGATTTTTGCTGCCCTTGAACTGGTCGGAGCAAAAAACGGTTTAAAAATACTGATAGTTGAAAAAGGACGCGATTTAAGCAAGCGTGTCTGCGTGGCCAAGGAGCGGAGCCGGGGTTGTGCCGACTGCTCTCCCTGCTCCACCATCTGCGGGTGGGGCGGCGCCGGCGCCTTCAGTGACGGCAAGCTTACTCTTTCATCCAAAATTGGCGGCAGCCTGGAGCAGTATATCGGGATTGACGAACTGAATGACCTGATCGATTATATTGACCAGGCTTATGTTAAGTTTGGCGCGCCGGAGCAGATCTTCGGCCTGGAACAAGAGGAGGAAATTCAAGAGATCCAGCGCCGGGCAGTGTTGTCCGAACTAAAACTGGTCCCGGTGCGGATCAGACACATGGGCACCGGACGCTGCAAGGAAGTACTGCAGCAGATGTATGACTACCTGGTAGACCGTGGCGTTGATGTGATCACTTCCTGTCAGGTGGAGGAGGTCCTAGTAAAAGATAATATCGTCAGGGGTGTTATCACCAAGGACGGCAAAATAATAAACGCACAGCATGTTGTCCTGGCCCCCGGCAGGGAAGGTTCGGAATGGCTCAGCCGCGAGGCGGGGCGCCTGGGGCTTGAAATGATGATAAATCCGGTAGACATAGGCGTGCGGGTGGAATTGCCCGCTGCGGTTATGGACCATTTGACCCGGATTTTTTATGAGGCAAAATTCATATACTACTCGAAAACCTTTAGTGATAAGATCCGTACATTTTGCATGAACCCTAACGGAGAAGTGGTGCTGGAAAACCTGGACGGCCTGATCACGGTAAATGGCCACAGTCATGCATATAATAAGACGGATAATACCAATTTTGCGGTGCTGGTCAGCAAAACTTTTACCGAGCCTTTCAAGGAGCCGATCGCTTACGGCCGCTATATTGCTACCCTGGCCAACCTGCTGGGCGGCGGGGTCATAGTACAGAGCCTGGGAGACCTGGTTTCCGGCCACCGTTCGACCAAAGAAAGGCTGGCCAAATGCATGACTATACCGACCCTGCCCGAAGCGACACCGGGTGACTTAAGTCTGGTCTTTCCCTATCGGCATCTGGTGGGAATTGTTGAAATGCTTAAAGCGCTGAACGAGCTGGCGCCGGGGGTGTATTCGCGGTATACCCTGTTGTACGGCGTCGAGGTAAAATTTTATTCTTCACGGCTTGTCCTTACAAATTCTTTGGAAACCCGCGTAAAAAACCTGTTCGCAGCAGGGGATGGGGCAGGCGTGACCAGGGGGCTTTCCCAGGCATCTGCGGCCGGCGTGCTCGCGGCCAGGGAAATAGCAAATAGGATTTAGGAGGTTTCTTTTGATGTCTACAGTAGTTGTTATAGGCGCTCAGTGGGGGGATGAGGGAAAAGGCAAGGTAACCGATTTTCTGGCTGAAAAAGCCGACATGGTGGTCCGCTACATGGGCGGGAACAACGCTGGCCACACGGTTGTGGTTGAGGACCATGAATATAAAATGCACTTGATTCCATCGGGGATACTTTACCCCGATAAGATGTGCATTATCGGGAGCGGCGTGGTGATCGACCCGGCGGTCCTGCTTAGAGAACTGGATTCCCTGGAGAAGCAGGGTATCAGCACCGCGAACTTGCGGATCAGCCAGCGCGCTCATGTGATTTTCCCTTATCACCAAAAGCTTGACCAGATGGAAGAAGAGCGCAAAGGCAACAACAAGATAGGTACTACCTGCCGCGGTATCGGTCCGGCCTATACCGACAAATCAGCGCGTGCCGGGATTAGGATAATTGACCTCTTGGACAAGGAAGAATTTCCAATACTGCTTAAAGCGAACATAGGCAGCAAAAATCAGATTTTAACAGAGGTTTACGACGGCGCATCGCTGGATTACGGAGAAATTCTTGATAATTTTAGTGGTTATGCCGAAGCCTTGAAAAAATACGTATGCGACACTTCTTTATTGGTTAATGACGCTATACAGCAAAAGAAAAACATTGTCTTTGAAGGCGCCCAGGGGACCCTGCTAGACCTGGATCACGGGACCTACCCCTTTGTTACCTCCTCGCACCCGACAGCGGGCGCCGCATGTCTCGGCGCCGGTATCGGGCCGACTCGGATCGACCGCGTGATCGGTGTAGCCAAGGCCTATACCACCCGGGTAGGAGAAGGTCCGTTCCCCACGGAACTGAATGACGAAACCGGCGCTCTTATCCGTAAGCAGGGTGGAGAATACGGCACCACTACCGGGCGCTCCCGGCGCTGCGGCTGGTTTGACGGAGTGGTCGGCCGGTATGCGGTAAGGATCAACGGTTTGGATTACCTGGCTATTACCAAGATGGACGTTTTAAGCGGCCTGGAGAAGATCAGGATCTGCACCGGATATAACTACCGGGGAGATGTTATTAAAGAATTCCCGGCCAGCCTCAAGGTATTGAACGAGTGTGTGCCGGTTTACGAGGATTTTCCAGGCTGGAGCGAGGATATCACCGGCGCCGGAAAACTTGCAGATTTACCGGTTCGAGCCAGACGTTACCTGGACCGGATCAGCGAAATCAGCGGCGCCCCTATAGCCTTGATCGGCGTGGGCAGCGGGCGGGCCCAGACCATACTTACGGAGGATCTATATTAGTAACTGACGGCCACAATGATCAAAACTCCCGTCGACGAGGCCAAAATTTTATTTTTAGTAGTTGACTCCAAACGGGGGTTATAGTATTATATCTAACTGTAGGGTTTTTGGGGGCCATTAGCTCAGTTGGTAGAGCACCTGACTTTTAATCAGGGCGTCCCGCGTTCGAGTCGCGGATGGCTCACCATTTCAGTTATGAAAGTACGGGCGGCAAATGCTGTCCGTATCTTGATTTTTAAATACAAAAAAGCTATAATATTAAAGTCGGGCGGGTGTAGCTCAATGGTAGAGCATCAGCTTCCCAAGCTGAGGGTTGCGAGTTCGATCCTCGTCACCCGCTCCAGTAAAATAACCCTGCTATTATTGGCGGGGTTTTCGCATTTGATTTATGGATTGGTGATAACAAATGGATACAGTATAATTAGCTTTTCCCGTTCTATGCTGCACGATTACATATCCGGCAGGATTATTGGACAATATGTGGAAATATGGCAATCAAGACGTTTATTTCTGGTAGAATGATGTTATTGTATTATAAAAATACTTTAAGACCATTTTAGTAATGACTGGCTCTGCGAATATAACTACAGTGAAAGGGAGCGAGGGAATGACTGCAAACGGTTACAACGCGCCTTCAAACTTTATCCAAAATATTATTAATGAAGATTTTGATACAAATAAATACGGCGGCCAGGTTCATACCCGGTTCCCGCCTGAGCCCAACGGATACCTGCATATCGGGCACGCCAAATCGATCTGCCTGAATTTCGGCATCGCCGCTAAAAACGGTGGGCTGTGCAACCTGCGCTTTGATGATACTAACCCGGTCAAGGAAGAAGTCGAATACGTGGATTCGATCAAAGAGGATGTAAAATGGCTCGGCTTTGACTGGGGCGACAGGATGTACTATGCCTCTGACTATTTTGATCAGCTGCACGAATACGCCGTCCTCCTGATCAAAAAAGGGAAGGCTTATGTCTGCGATCTGAGTGCGGAGGAGATCAGGGAATACCGCGGCACCCTGACCAGGCCCGGGCGGGAGAGCCCGTACCGGGAACGTTCGGTGAAAGAGAACCTGGATCTTTTCCGGCGGATGCGAGAGGGTGAATTTGCGGAAGGAACCCGTGTCCTGCGGGCTAAAATCGATATGGCCTCTCCCAACCTGAACATGCGGGACCCGGTCATTTACCGCATAATGAAGGCACCCCACCACCGGACGGGTGACAAATGGCGCATCTACCCAATGTATGACTATGCGCACCCAATATCCGATTCCATTGAAAGAATAACCCATTCTATCTGCACCCTGGAATTTGAAGACCACCGGCCGCTTTACGACTGGACGTTGGAAGCGCTTGGCATATTTCATCCGCAGCAGATCGAATTTGCCCGGTTAAACCTTACCTACACAGTCATGAGCAAGCGCAAATTACGGCAGCTGGTGGAAGAAGAATACGTCAGCGGCTGGGACGACCCGCGCATGCCTACCAT